>CAZGOK010000186.1:0-4451 GCA_964527665.1 uncultured Sphaerochaeta sp. | reverse complement strand
CGGCATCGAGGCCAAGGTCATTGAGCATCAGCGAACAGAACTCTTTTTCCTATGAAGGGGAAGAGTCCGGTTGCCCAGAAGCCCAACAGTGCATAGCGGGCAAACGACCCCATCGAGTACAAGGATACCGGGATCAGGGCCTTCAAACCCATGATTCCGATAACCCCAACCATTCCAAGGAAGAAGCGCAACAGCTTTTTCTTTACTGTCGCTTCTACTGAGTAGTTGACCTTCTTCACCTCGAAGGCGAAGCCTAGGTAGCCTCCTCCAGCGAGAGCGAGGGTTTTCATCAGGTCGGTGAAGGCAACCTCGTCAACGCTATGGGTGTTGAGCAGGATGGCCAGAACCAATCCAAGGATAAACGTTATGGCCCCTACAATGATGGAGAACCTGTAGCGCTTCTCTTTGTCGTCATAGAGGGCGCTCATCTTGGCTGAGGCGATGAGGGTTATGCCGATACCCAGGACCAATCCCCCAAACACGTCGATGGGCCAGTGTACCCCAAGGTAGAGCCTGCTGGTCCCAACAAGCACGATCATGACAGCACATAGGATACTCAATGCCCGCTTTTTGTAGGCAAAGGCAAGGGCGCTGTAAAAGGATGAGCCTGTGGTGGTGTGTCCTGAGGGGAAGGAGTATCCGGTAGCCGTTGCAAGGCGTTTGCCATTGATGCTTTCCAACACCTGAAAGGGCCTTGGAGCCTTGACTATCGCCTTGAGCGCTCCCATGGACATCACCGAGAACAGAAGTGTGGAGCAGATGGTGAACCCTTTGTTCTTGTCCAGGTTCCACAGGATGTAGAGCATTACGGCGATGACGAAGGTCTGCTCCCCGACCGCCGATGCAATGTTGGCAAATGAGTCCATAAAGGGACTGCTGATGTTCTGGAAGAATAGCAGGATGGTTTCTTGCATATAAGACTCCTTATCTAGGAGTATACGCATGGAGGGGGATGCTTGCAACTCAGATTTGAGTTGCAAGCTGATGGTTTGTGACTACTCTTCGAATACAGCCCCTTGTACGCATGCTAGGATTTCCTCACGCTTAGGTTGGGCTGGAATGGCTCCCTTCTTCGTGGTGGTGAGGCTTCCCGCCGCATTGGCAAAGGCCAGGATATGGTCGAGCTGTTCTGGACGCAACGCTTTGATCGCCTCTACCGTAAGGGAGCACAGCATAGACAAGGCAGCTCCAAAGAAAGCGTCTCCAGCCCCTGTCGTGTCTATGGTCTTGACTTTGTAGGCCTTGATAAACCCAGTATGCTTGTCTGTGAAGTAGTAGGCACCGTTGGGACCCGCGGTCACAAACAACAGCGAAGGTCCCATGGAGAGCAACTTTTTGGCTGCCGTAGTAATATCACTGAGGCCGGTAAGCAGTTCTAGCTCCTCATCGGAGACCTTCATGATGTGGGCATGGTCTATGCCCTTGCTCATCTGCTCTAGTGCAAGGTCTTCGCTCTTCCAGAGCAAGGGGCGGTAGTTGGGGTCGTAGCTGATTATCTTGCCCATGGTTTTCGCTAGGGCAACTGCCTCATAGGTTGCACTCCTGCTTGGCTCATCGGTGAGGGAGAGCGAACCAAAATGAAAGAGGGAACAATTTTCTATGACCTTTATTTGTAATTCTTCTGGCCTCAGTTGGGTATCAGCACCCAAGTGACGATAGAAAGAGAAGGACCGGTTCCCTGTACTGTCATAGTGGATGAAGGCAAGGGTGGTAGGGAAAGCTTTGTCCAGGACCAAGGCAGAGGTGTCGATATCTTGCTGCTCCAAGGTCTGCTTGAGGCTTTTTCCAAACCCGTCATCGCCTACCTTGCCCATGAAGGCGGTCTTTCTTCCCAGCTTGCCTGCCATCGCAAGCAGGTTGGCAGGAGCTCCGCCTGGATTTGCACCGAAGGTAGGGACTCCACCCTCGGTTGTGCCAAGGGGGGCAAAGTCTATGAGAAGTTCGCCTAGGGCTGTGATATCAATCATACTCAACCTCCAATCTTCACTACAGCTTTGACGATGTTCTGCTTGTCGGCAACACTCTTGTCCATAGCATTCTGGATATCATCGAACTCAAAGATGTTGGTGACGATTCCCTTGAGGTTTACCTTGCCTTCTGCAACTGCCTTGATGGCAAGCGGGTAGATGTGACGGTATCGGAAGACTGTCTTGAAGGTAAGTTCCTTGTCCAGGACAAGGCTCATGGGAAGGGTCATCTCCCCTGTCTTGGAGTATCCTACAAGTACGACGTTGCTGCCCTTCTTCACATACTCGATAGCCTGCCTGGTGGTGATTTCACTGCCTGCCGTCTCGATTGCAAGGTCAAAGCCCTTGCCTCCGGTCAGCTGTGCAACCCGTTTGGCAACATCCTCAGTCTTTGCATTGATGGTGGATGTTGCACCCAGTTCCAGTGCCTTTTCAAGCCGTTTTTCCATGATATCGACAACACAGACCTCACTGACTCCCAGGGCCTTCAGTGCCATCATGGAGACCAGGCCTATGCAACCTGAGCCAAACACCACTGCACTCTGTCCGAACTTGGCTTCGCCTTGGATGGCTGCATGGAATCCTACGGCCAATGGCTCGATAAGCGCCCCTTCAAGGGTTGAAACATGTTCAGGCAGCTTGAAGCAGAGCGAAGCGGGGTGGGTTGCATACTCCTGGAAGACACCGTCGACAGGAGGTGTGGCAAAAAAGATAACATCAGGGCAGAGGTTGTAGCGCCCAGTTGTGCAGAATTCGCACGTACCACATGTCTTGCCGGGTTCAAGGGCAACCCTGTCCCCCTTCTTGAGGGAAGTGACATCCTTGCCTACCTCAACAACGGTACCGCCTGGCTCGTGACCCAGTACAAATGGGGGTTCTACGATATAGGACCCGATCCTGCCTGTCTCGTAGTAGTGCATGTCGCTTCCGCAGATACCGACATACTCCATCTTGACCAGGACTTCATTGTTCTCGGGCTGTGGGATGCTCCGTTCGAGGTAGCCCATCTTGCCTATTCCGTTCATAACCGCGACTTTCATTGTGCCTTCCATACGAATATCTCCATTGTAAAATAACTTTTATAAAGTAGTTTATTAACTACATGAAAACACTTCTTGTCTTGTTTGTCAATGAAAAAATCAAATTGTTTGGATAAAGGAGTCTATGAAGTACAGTGATGCCCCTACTGCGGAGGCCTCGATCTTGTACCTGCAGGTTTTTAGGTAGGTTGCCTTTTCAGCAAAGGTATCGTTCTGTTCAACTAGGGTCATAATTTTAGGAAGGTAGGGGCCAAGGAAACTGCCAACATAACCCCCTAGGACAATGTCGCAATCGAAGATGACGCGCACATTGCCTATCATCAGGGCTAGGGTGTCCAGGTACTCAGCAAAGGCTTTTGTGCAAAGAGGGTTTTTGGCCTCGAGCTTATCAAAAAAGTTCTCAAGCCTGCCATCACCATACGATGCTAGGCTGAGGGCTGAACCGTAGGAATCAAAATGGCCTTGCTTGCCGCAATAACACACCCTGCCCCCTGGAATGATAGTGACATGACCAAATTCTGCGCTGTGGAGGTTGTTTCCTTCAATAAGGTTTCGGTTAAGGATTATTGCACCGCCTACGCTGTTGCTCAAGGAGAGGTATACCATGTTCTCCAAGTCGGGAGATACTGAGAATTCTGCCATGCTGGCAGCGGAAGCATCGTTGCAAAGCCTTACCTCATAATCAAAACAGTCAGTAAGGGATATTTTTGTAGGTTCTTTGATGTTCAGGATATGGGAGCGAATGAGGGTTTTGCCGTCAGGGCTGACAATCCCTGGCAGGGAGACACCGATGCCCAGGACCTTGTCCGGATTCTTGACCTGTTGGGCGATGAATCGGTGGGTGAGGTTGGCGACCGACTGGTAATACTCGTTGGTATTGGCAAACTTCTGGGGAGTGCGCACATGGGCGAGCACGTCTCCCTTGAGGTTGGATGCGGCAAGGCTGACATGGTTCTGGGTAATGTCCAGCCCGATTCCAATCTTGGAGTCGGGAAGGGCAGATACAGAGGAGGCCCTTCTTCCTCCGGTGGAGACCATCTCCCCCCCCTCGGCCACCAGGCCGAGGGCGATGAGCTCCTTGATGTTCTGCCCGACTGTGGGCAGGCTGAGGGAGAGCAGCGCTGCTATCTCCTGCCTGGAGACCTCATCCTGTTCCAGCAGGGTCTTGTAGACGTTGATCCTGTTCTGTTTCTTTACTTCAATGTTGCTCAGTCTCATGCGACCCTCTTTTTGGTGTGTATGGTAGGTGCCATACGTAAGACTATAGCATTGTTTTGACCATTTTCAAGGCGTTCCAATACTGTTTCCACTTGGGAGAGCTCAAAATACCAAGAAAGAATACTGTCCAATTCTTCCCTAGTTCCAGGAAAAGCAGTGATTGCAATACAAAGTCTGAAGGAATTGGTGTTTGTATTGTCCTTGGTGTGCATAGGTGGGGCTTTGT
>CAZGOK010000185.1:0-4475 GCA_964527665.1 uncultured Sphaerochaeta sp. | reverse complement strand
GGATTGGGATATCTTCTAGGCACCCTGTCGTTGTAAAAGGAGGAGTATGAAAAAACTGTTGCTCTGTGATAATACATATGCAAGGAGCGTGCCAACTTTTATAGGGCATTGAAGCTCTCTGATGCAGATTTGCTTGTCTCTGACTGTGTAAAAAATGCACACACAATGTATTCGTGCAGTTCTTACACAATTGACGAAGGGCCATTTGCTCTATACTTTATGTGCATGAACAAGAAAAGTATTCTCAACCGGAGATTTAAGAATAACTCCTATACGAATGTCACCCTCAAGCTGGTGATCATCAATGCCCTGGTATACCTGCTTACCAGCATGATCTATCCACGCAGCGCCTACTACCTGGCGATGATCCCCTCCTTTGTGCTGGGGGGGTACATTTGGCAGCCTTTCACCTACATGTTTGTCCATGGGGGATTCTCCCATCTCCTGTTCAACATGATAAGCCTCTACCTGTTCGGGACCATGGTCGAGCAGCGAGTCGGCAGCAAGGAATTCCTTCTCTTCTACCTGTTGGCAGGCTTGTTCAGTGGCATCATCAGCCTTATCAGCTATCTCCTGGCAGGGACCAATGTCATCCTCGTCGGTGCATCGGGTGCCATCTACGGGGTGCTGTTGATGTTCGCCGTATTCTATCCCTATGCAAGGATCTTTGTCTTTGGCCTCATCCCGCTACGGGCACCCACCCTGGTCATCCTCTATACCGGCATTGAGCTCTATAGCCAGGTATTCAGCAGGGGAGGCAACGTAGCCCACCTGACCCACCTCAGTGGGTTGCTGTTTGCATACCTTTACTGCCGGATCAGGATGAAGATCAATCCGATGGAGGTCTTTAGGCGTACACGCTAGTCCAGGATGCCGTACTCGGTGCGGATGGCCTGGTACCCCTTCTTGATGACCGTGTAGATGATGTCCAGCTTCTGGTCATGGTGTATGAAGGCTGACTTCATTGCATTGATGGTAATCTTCTCCAGGTCGCGTAGGCTCAGGTTGTAGTACTCAACTGCGATCTCCATCTCGCGGGTGAGTGTGGTGTCGCTCATCAGGCGGTTGTCGGTGCATAGGAAGACCCTGAACTGGTTGCGCAGGAAGATGGGGAAGGGGTGGTGTGCGTAGTCGGTGGCAACACCGGTTCCTATGTTGCTGGTCAAGCACATCTCCATCGGGATGCGTCGGTCACGGATGAAGTTTGCCAGCGATCCCGTCTCCTCGATGTAGGTTCCCTCGAGCGTCATATCCTCGATGAGGCGAGTTCCATGCCCGATCCTATGGGCTCCACACAGTTGCACAGCCTGCCATATCGACTCCACGCCAAAGGCTTCGCCTGCATGGATGGTAATGTTGAAGTTCTTGTTGCGGATGTATTGGAAGGCTTGGAGATGTTTCTTCGGCGGGTAGCCGCTTTCGTCCCCTGCCAGGTCGAAGCCCACAACGCCCCGGTCACAGAAGGCGACAGCCAGTTCTGCAGTGGCAAGGGAGAGGGCGGAGCTCTGGTTGCGCATTGCGCAGAGGATGAGGCCAGTGGGCATGCCCGTCTCTTTCTTCCCCCGTTGCAGGCCGTCAAGGACAGCCTGGACAGCATCTCCGGCGGAGAGGCCCTGTTCCAGATGCAGGTTGGGGGCAAAGCGGATCTCTGCATAGCAGACATGCTCGCGGGAGAGGTCCTCCACAGCCTCAAAGGCAACTCGTTCAAGCGCCTTTGCACTTTGCATGACGCTGAGGGTGACCGAGAAAGTTTCCAGGTAGAGTGAAAGGCTTTTCTGTCTGCACCCCCTTACAAACCAGGATTGCAACTCCTGTTCGTCGATAGAGGGTAGGGAAACCCCATATTCTTGTGCCAATTCAAGGATGGTCTTGATACGCAGTCCACCGTCAAGATGGTCATGCAGCTCGACTTTGGGTACTTGCCGGATAATTTCTTTTGTCAACATGGCCCCATCATACTACAAACCTGTATTGGTACGCAAATTGAAAAGAAGACATTTGAATTACAAATTCTTCATTTCTGTCAATAATATTGTATTGCACTGTACTATTTATCAAAAAATTGACATAATAAAAGTATATAAAAGTAAATAAAACAATGAGTAAGGAGATTTTTTACTATGGCTAAAAATATTGAAGGTCTGAACAAGAAGCTGCTTGCCGCCGCCATTTCTGCTACCAAGGTCAAGGACATCAAGTCACTTCTCGCAGATGGGGCCGACATCCACGCACAAAATGAGTGGGGTCTCACCCCAATCATGCTTGCAGCCCAATACAACTCTTCGGTGAATGTCCTCAAGGCGTTGCTTGAAGCCGGGGCCGACATACAGGAAGCTGAGCCTAAGTATCGCTCCAATGCCCTGCACCTTGCTGCCAACATGAGCAAGAGCCCCAAGGTGATAGCAACCCTTCTGGAAGCAGGGGCCGACCTCAATGCTAGGAACTACCTTGGCGAGACCGCCCTCATCCTTGCGATAAACACCAATGAAGAGACGCGTGTGATTTCAGAGCTGCTGAAGGCAGGAGCTGACATCAATGCACGTGACTATCAAGGCCACTCGGTGCTCGAGTATGCCAAGGCTACCAAGCGCTCCTACATTATTACCCAGCTGAAGAAGATGGGTGCACACTGATAGGGTGTATCAAACAAGAAGAAATCCAAAGTGGCCTGATGCCTGAGAAAGCATGAAGGTATAGAAACTTTGGATATGAGAAGGTATAAGGAAGGGGATTCACTCGAATCCCCTTTACCTTTTTATTCTCGTTTTTTTGTCCTCGACAAGCCCAAAGGTTCTTTCTTTCTACGCCTCTGTATCCCACTGTGGCTCAACGATCTTTTCATTGATTGCATCGGTGAGGCTCTTGATCAGGGTCTGCATCTCGCCTGCTATACCCTTCAGGTCAAAGGAGAGGGTCTCTTCAAGATTGCTTCTCAGCTTCACCTCAACCTTACCCTCCTTGAGGGAGCGGTTGCCTACGGTGATGCGGATGGGCAGCCCGATGAGGTCGGCATCAGCAAACTTGACCCCGGCTGACTCCTTGCGGTCGTCATAGAGCACCTCGATGCCGCTTGCCACCAGATCCTTGTAGATCCCTTCGACAACTTCGGCATCCTTTACCAGGCTCACCAGATGGACCTGGTAGGGGGCTACGGTTATGGGCAGGGCAAGGCCGCTCTCATCGGCATACTCCTCGGCAAGACAGGCAAGGAGCCTACCCACTCCGATACCATAGGAGCCCATGATGACAGGCTTCCTGACTCCGCCTTCATCCTGGTAATAGCAGTTCATCGCCTCGCTGTAGCGCGTGCCCAGCTGGAAAATGTTGCCGATCTCCACACCCTTCGAAGAGGTAAGGGGTGTGGAGCAGTGTGGGCACGGTGATCCTGCCGTTGCTGTGGCAAGATCAGCGATAAGGCCGGTGTAGTCACGCTCGAAGTTGGTGTTCAGGAGGTGGTAGCCCTCTTGGTTTGCCCCGGCAACAAGGTTGTTGCTCTTTGCAACCGAATCATCGACGATGACCATAACGTCTGCAGATGCGCCGATGGGCGATCCATAGCCTGGGACCATCTTCTTTGCCACTATTTCCTCCGGATGTGCCGGGCGCAGACCATTGGCCTTTGATGCATTCTGCAGCTTGCTCTCCTCAACGTCCATATCCCCACGAATGACGCCGACGATGAGCTTTTCCTCCTCGTCCCCGTTTTCGTCATTGATGAACGTGCCTACCATAAAGACAGCCTTTGCCGTCTGGCTCTTCTCTATCTTAAGGAATAGGGCCAGCTCGTCGATGGTTTTGCAGTCGGGGGTAAGCACCTTATCCAGGGGCTTTGCCTCTTCCTTGTGGAAAGTCTTCTTGAAGGTGGCTATCTGGCGGTTGGCGGTGTAGCCGCATCCGCTGCACATGATGATGGTATCCTCACCAATGGTGGAGAGGTACATATACTCATGGCTGATCTTGCCCCCCATCATGCCGCTGTCGGCGCTTACGACGATGGCAGGCAGGGCGCAGCGACTGAAGATCCTGAAATAGGATGTGTAGTGCTTGGCATACTGGAGATCAAGGCCCGCCTGGTCGCGGTCAAAGGAGTAGCTGTCCTTCATGGTGAATTCACGCACCCTGATCAGGCCGGCACGGGGACGGGGGTCATCACGCCATTTGGTCTGGATCTGATAGACGAGCTGGGGAAGGCGCTTGTAGCTGTCGATTTCACCACGGGCAATGTCGGTGACTGCTTCCTCATGGGTCATGGCTAGGACCATGTCACGCCCTCCGCGGTCGATGAATCGGCTCATCTCCTTGTCGATGCTGTAGAAGCGGCCGGTCTCCTTCCAGATGTCTGCGGTGTTGACCAGGGGCATGAGTATTTCCTGGGCCCCAATGGCATCCATCTCTTCGCGGATGATCTGGCTTATCTTCCTGGTCGCATTGAATCCGAAAGGTAGCAACGAGAAGACCCCGGCACCCATCTGGCG
>CAZGOK010000184.1:0-4495 GCA_964527665.1 uncultured Sphaerochaeta sp. | reverse complement strand
ACCATGGGTTTGCTCTCTGTGGGCAAAGTAGAGGCAACAGAGCTGTTGCACCTGAGTGAAGGAAGCATCTCGCGAGTGCTGGACTCGCTGCACTGAGAGTGAGAATAGAGTGCTGGCCTTTTTCTTGTTTTCCTAGTTCGGACTTGTCCTATCCAATTCCCAGCCTATCTATGCCTTGTATAACCGACCCTACTCTTTGGGTTCCTTCAGCGTGCCCACATGACTGACAGCCTTCCACGTTGTGGTAATGAAGCGTTCAGCATCAGGGCTTCTTGCGATAAGGCTGCTAAACAGGATATCCACGACAACCAGCTGGTTCAACCTCGAAAGGGTTGCCCCCTGACGGTAGAGGGCTTCGCTATCAGGGACAGTGAGCACCACATCGGCAAGCTTGGAAAGGGAGTTCCCCCCTACTCTAGTGACAGCTATGACTGTGGCTCCCGCCTTCTTTGCCTGTTGGGCAACCTGGCGCATGGTCTTTGTCTCTCCGGAGTAGGAGAAAACAACTGCAACACTTTTTGTATCCAAGGCACAGGCGTTGACGATCTGCAGGTCGCTCTCGCTGGGGAAACTGGCATACAGCCCTAGCCTACCCAGTTTCTGATAGAGGTCCATGGCAGCCAGGGCAGAAGCTCCGATACCTGCAAGAAGAATCTTCTCGCTCCTGAACAGACTCTCCACAGCAGCCTCCAGCTGTGAACTGGAAAGCACCTCCTTGAGGGAATGTATGCTTGCGCAGGCAGTATCGACCATCATGGTCGCGATGGAAGAGACCCCTTGTGCTTTGGAGAGGTCGAAGATATAGGGACCTTCACTACGAGGCTCACTATTTCCATACACCTCCTGGGCTAAGGCGAGCTTGAGACTTCCATATCCTTCGAACTGCAGCCGCTTGCAGAGTCTGACGACAGCGGCAGTGCTGCTGCCGCTCTCCTTGGCCAGGGCAGTGATGCTCATCTTCACTGCCAACTCAGGGCTTTGAAGCAGGTATGAGGCGACCTTCGCCTCTGAAGGCGAAAGGTAGGAGAGCGCTTGTTGTAATAGTGTGGTACATCCTTGCATATCCCTTAGCATACCACACTGGTATAAGTTTTCATCAACTATTGAAAATATATGTTGCAACATAGGGCCCCCCATCCCATACTTGCCCTATGAAAGGGTTATATTACGCACTCGATGGAGGAGGCACCCGTTGCCGTCTAGCCATCTGGAATGAAGAAAAACAGATTGTGTTCAAGCAAGAGGGAGCTAGCTCCAATCCCTATGCAGTAGGCTTTACCAAGGCAAGCAAGCATGTGCTTGCACTTCTGGATACAGCCAAAGAACAACCAAGTCTGGCAGGATTGCCCATCAAGGGGTTCTGCTTTGGCAGTGCAGGTCTTGCTCGCAGGCAGGAACAGCTCAAATGGAAGGCTGTCTTTGACACGTACTTTGCTCTTGATTTTCCCCGCATCCTAGCCAGTGATGCAGAGATCCTGCTTACAGGATCACATATGGCCGTCAGCGGGCTGGGACTCATAGCAGGGACCGGCTCCATCTGCATAGGACGCAATGAAGAGGGGAAGATGGTACGCTCAGGAGGACTGGGCAGTGCCCTAGGGGATGAAGGCTCAGCCTGGTGGATTGCGATGCAGGCAGTGCAAAGAACCCTCAGAAGCCGGGAACAGCGCGACCTGGAAACTTCCATGGACAAGGCAATACGCGCCTTCTTCCATCTTGAGGACTGGCAGGATTGCGTGCCGTACTTCAATGACAAAAACCTGACAAAAGCTGCTGTTGCTGATTTCGCCCCTTATGTGACAGCGTATGCCAACAAGGGGGATCCTCTTGCCAAGGCTATCATCAGTGAGGCTGCAGATGAACTGGTTAAGCTGGTCGTATCAGTCCAAGCGAGACTGGAGCAGCCTTTTACCTCTCGTCTTACCCTTGCAGGTGGAGTGCTTGAGCACGATATTACCATACGAAGCCTCTTTTTGAAGGGACTGCCCTCTGATATTGTTATCTGTCCGACCAAGGGAACAGCCCTGGAAGGGGCTCTTCTGTTGGCGTATGAGGCTAGCAAAAGCCCAAAGGCGTAGACTTGAATGTGTGATTATAAGAAACCATGATCACCCTATAGTCAGATAGCTGCTTAGTTGAACAGGTAGATAAATAGATAGCACATGGACACAAACCACAAGCGTTGCCCCTACAAAGGGACAACGCTTGTGGTTTGCACATGTTTTTTGTCTAGGATCTAGAGAAGCTTACCAACCTCGTCAGATACCAATGCCATGTCGGTGGTAGGCTCGAAACGCTGTACGACATTACCCTTCTGGTCAATGAGAAACTTGGTGAAGTTCCACTTGATGGACGGGTTCTTCGCATAGTCAGGGTCCTTCTTGGTCAGGATTTCCAACAGGATCGGGGCGATCTTGTGGTTCATGTCAAAGCCCTTGAATCCCTGCTTGCTTTTCAGGTAGGTGTAGAGTGGGCTCTCACCCTTTCCGTTGACCTCTATCTTGGCAAACCGTGGGAACTGGGTTCCAAACTTGGTGCTGCAAATCTTGTCTATCTCATCAATGGACTCTGGAGCCTGCCCTTCAAACTGGTTGGAGGGGAAGTCTAGGATTTCAAAGCCTTTGTCCTTGTATTTCTTGTAGATGGCCTGCAGGTCATCATACTGTGGCGTAAAGCCGCACTGGGTAGCAGTGTTCACAACAAGGAGCACTTTGCCTTTATACGTGGATAGGGAAACATTCTCCCCTTTTTTACCTTTTACTGAAATATCATATACACTCATAGTAATCTCCTTTTGTATTGTTAGCAATTATATTTTTCACAACTTATAATATAATAATACTAGCCATCTTCCCATTTGTCAAGAGAAGACCCTAGAGCAATGCTTCTATAGCCGAGGCAATAGAGGCGAAACTGGCTGTCGGTTCAAACCTGGTGACAACGTTTCCCCTTCGGTCAACGAGGAACTTGGTGAAGTTCCATTTGATGGAAGGGTCTCTCTCGTAAGAGGGATCGGCAGCTTGCAGGCGCTTGATTAGGTTGGGAGTTTTTTCATGGGCTGGATCAAAGCCCGCAAACCCCTTCTCGGCCTTCAAGAAAGCAAACAGAGGAGATTCGCCCTCACCATTGACATCAATCTTGGCAAAGCGAGGGAACTTGGTCCCAAAGTTCAGCTTGCAGAACGCATCAATCTCTGCAATCTCTTCAGGAGCCTGCTCCTTGAACTGATTGCAGGGAAAGTCCAGTACCGTAAAGCCAGAACGACCATACCTCTCATACAGAGCTTCCAAAGTTTCATACTGTGGGGTAAACCCACAACGAGTAGCAGTATTGACAATGAGAGTGACCATATTCCTGTAGGTGGAAAGGGGAATGCTATCACCATCCATCCCTACCACACTGTATGCATAGATACCCATAGCAACCTTCTCCCTCTTCAGCTGCATCGAGCTGACGATAACCCAAAGCAATAGGACCCACTTCTGATTCGATAACGCTCAAGCGTATCGAACCCTCAGGTGGCAATACCCACCCACGTCCCCTACCAGGGAAGCTATGATGGTATGAGCTCAGAGAGCTCAGATACTGTTTCCCGGTACGGTTCCACTATATACCCAGCCTTACAATCTTAATAGCTCCGCTCACACGGTAAAAATACACTATCTGCAAGAATATCTCTGTTTGAACGAAACACAGCTAAACCAGAGTAAAAAAACATCCTAGACTACTTGGACAAGGAAGAATTCGACACAAGAAGTGAAAACCGTATACGCAGGAGTAATCAAAGTGATATATTCAGCTTTTTTCTTTGTGGGGAAGGTCCTCGCCTTGCAACTATACTACCAATAAAGTAAATTCTTACTATTACGATGGAATTACTTATATTTCTAGACATTTCCAAGGATTTGTCACTTTATTCCTCTTATTTTGTTATAAAGATACTAGTTTGTTTGAAACTCACTAATACCTCAAAAGGAAGGTAAACCATGAAAAAAGAAAAAATGACTCTACTGATCGTTATCATGATACTGCTTCTGGGAATCTCCCCCCTCGCTGCACGAGAAAACAAAATGGCAGTAGGAATCCAAGCAGGCTTTTCAGCAACAGGTGTAGTTTTCGATATTGGACTCGGGCCCGTCTACCTGAATGCAGGTCTCAACTACCCCCTTGGGTACTCCTATATCGCATCCGTTGCAGATGCTTCCACCTCCGAAACATTTCCCCCAATAGCAACTCTCACCTTTGATGTGTCCACTGCCTTTGCATTGAGCGAGGCCTTTGACCTCAAGGTAGGCCTTGGAGGTATTTTCCTTACTGACTTTGGACCTATTGCTGGAGGGTTTGTAGGACCTGTGCTCAAGGGTGAGTATTGGGTTCCCAACAAGAACTATGGACTGTTTGTCAACATCCATGTACCTATCATGCTCATTGGTGTGTTGTTTGATGATGGCAGCACCTCTACTGGTGTTGATTTCAATCCCTTGTATCCCCTAGC
>CAZGOK010000183.1:0-4515 GCA_964527665.1 uncultured Sphaerochaeta sp. | reverse complement strand
TATTTGGAGAAACACCGGCATGAAAGGTGTCAGGGGCGGCTCATAAAAAAATCCTCTGAGAAAAGGAAAGCCAATTTGCCAGCTGCTGTATCGTGTTTTCCCTTTACCGTTACAGCGGCTGCCCTAGCCTCAAATAGTTGACAGTTTGGCCTTACAGGTGTAGCTTGTCCTATGTATTCGGGGCCATAGCTCATCTGGTAGAGCGACTGGTTCGCAATCAGTAGGTGGAGGGTTCGAGTCCCTTTGGCTCCAAGAATCGGGGGGTTGTCTAGATGACAACCTCCTTTTTTCGTCCTTGTACAGCCCTCGCTTCTGACCCTTTGGTCTTGTGGGATTGCCTATGTATCCTGTCCTTTTCATACCTACCAGTGTAAGGCTATACTGTAGGTAGGTGTTATCTCCCTGAACAACCACTACCGTAGGTGAAGGGAATTCATGGAAAGGCCCTGATGCTAGATGCAGCACTCTTTGATGATTGACGATCAGACTAGTATTGGACCGAAGTGGAGGCAGGGACCGGCACAAATGTGCTGGAGAGCTTGCTGCTAGGGCCTATGTGCACGACGAAAAAACCTGACCGTTAGGAGAACAGTATGCACCAACATAGAGAAAAAGCGATGCAAGGCCTCAGATCAAAGCCCATCACCTTGGAGCAGGACACGGGGATCAAGCGATTCACCAAACTCATGTACAAGACCCTGCGCAGCTCTGCGCGAGTCCCTCTGCAAAGGCTTGAAAGCACCTACATGGAGATGGAGTGCTCGATCCATGAACAGGCAAGGGAGAGCGCCTTCGATTATGGTGCCTTCATGTATGTGACCTCGCGCCTTCCTTTTTGCATATTCTCCACAAATAAAATCCTCCTTGGCCAAAGCGAATCGTTCTTGAAGGAGAGCGGTGTTGAGATCTCAGACTGTACCGAGGTGTATGCCAAGGCACGAAGAAGGCGCTACCTGTTTGATGGCAAGGATACCCTGATAGCCTTCATATCCAGCAAGTCCGACATCGATGATGTGTTCCCCTCACTGTTGGCCTTGCAGATAGAGTGGAACAAGGCGTACACCCTCTTGAAAGGGGCCTCGTTCTCTCTCCCTGACAAAGAGTCCTTTCTGGCCTTTTCTGAGGCCCTCAGCCTCACAGAGGAGCAAAGGCTCGGCTTCACCGGGCTGTTTGGCCCAAGCCTCCCTTCTGTCATCAAGGCCCTATCAAGCGGACCTTGCGACCTTCATGTGCAGAACTTTGAAGCTTCCTACAGCCGATATAGGAAAGAAACTGAGATCTGGTGGAAGCATATCCAGGAGAGCTGTCCTGGAATTGATGAGAGGCCTATCTTCTTCGTCTCATCCAACACCCATAGCGTCATCAACGTCCTGAGTGGATTTGCCGAACAGCTAGAGGGTGAAATAATCACATTTGCCTATAACCGTGAGGACCTTGCCAGCATGGCAACCCTTTACCAGGACCCACTCCTCGATCCGATCAGGAAACAGAACATCCTCTACTACCTGCTTATGAAATATGAAGCTCTGGCACAGGATGGACCACAGGTAAAGGAGCGCAGGATTTCCTATGAGAAGTCAGTGGGCATCATACGCATAGCAAGCACCAAGACCCTTGATGTGCCGACCCAGGTAATTGACCTGAGAAAGCTCGCCAGCGCAACCAAAGATAGGAAATCAGGGATTTGCCTGCCTGAGAGCATCCGCGACAGCGATGCCATGATCTTGAACATCGACTACCCCCTGGGCCGAACCGCATATTTTGTCCTGAACAAGGTATCCGAGCATGTGGGAAAGTTTTTGGGCATATACGTGATAGGCAAGGCCGCTTCGCTGTTTGCTGACCGGGGGGATATCCTGATACCCTCCTTCATCTTCGACCAGCACACCCAGAACCGCTACTACTTCTCCAACACCATACATGCCGAGGATGTCATGGCCTTCATGGACACGAGCACCCATGGCGTCTATGACAATCAGAAGGCCATCACGGTATTGGGCACCTTCCTGCAGAACAAGAAGATGCTCAACCAGCTGCTGCTTGCAGGTATCACTGACCTTGAGATGGAGGCAGGGCCCTACCTCGCCGCCATCTACGAGCTCACCCAGCCCAAACGGTATCCTGAAGATGAAACCATCTCCATAAGCAACTCCATCGACCTGGGCATTGTGCACTACGTGTCCGACAACCCACTGAGCACCAGCCGCCTCGATACCAGCCTGGAGACAGATGGCATCGATGCCACCTATGCGGCAACCAGGGCCGTCCTGCAGAAAATTGTCATGAAGGTGATCAGTGAAGCCCACGGCTCAAGGGACAGGGCCTTTGCAGAGGAGCTGCGTCATTCGCTTTTTACTGACATTTTCAGCAACAGCAAAGAAAGAACACCAGAAGTATGGGATATTTGAGGATACCATCCTGTTGAAAGACGCTCTACTTCAGACAGGCCATACCTTTGGATTTCTCAGAGGCAACCCTTTTCCAGGCAGAGTTCGAATATTCAATGACCTTAGGAAAGTGTATCAACACAAGGCACATCTCTCAGGGTCCAGGAAGAGGTGCCCCAGCATTGTCGCACCTCTTCCTTCTCTTTATGGTGGTACCATACAAACCCTTGGAGATACACATCAGTGAACACCACAAAACTCATCCAATCGACAGCTATCACGTTGCTTCTTGAAGGGGGTGACCTGCAGCAATCCAAGCGCTATGCCCGTCTCCTCTTTTTTGTTCCTGAGCATGCGACGGGCCTGACCATCCTTCTCTCAAGAAGTACGCAGGAGCCGGCACAGCTGCCCATAGCCCTCTTTGACCCATCGGGGGCCGTCCGCATCATGAAGGCATCGGATGGCGCTGCAGGTCTGTATGAGGAGGAGCACACCCTCACCCTTCACACTGCATCCAGAGGGGGGATCCCAGGGCCCATACCCAGCGGGCAATGGCTGCTGGTGGTCTATAAGAGAAGGTTCTTTGAGGATATAGAGCTGACAACCAAGATTTTTGCAGCATCAGGGGATCTGGCGGCCAGTACCCTATCAGAGCCTGCTGAACCTCCTTTCTCACACCATGTCCCAAACAGGGAAAAGGGGTGGTATTGTGGGGAGCTGCACCTGCACTCGGACGAAAGCACAGGGCGCACCCCAGTGGAAAAGGTGCTTGAGGTTGCACACCAGGAGAGCCTTGATTTCATAGCGCTGACCGACCACTTCACCGCAAGCCACTGGTTGCAGATCCAGAAGATATATCGCTCCTACAACCTGCTCTGCCTCCAGAGCATGGAGGTTTCCGGTGATTTCGGGCATGCAAACATCCATGGCATCACCACCTGGACCAACCCACTGGTTGATGACAATGTGGAGCTGGCCAAACAGCTCGGCTTGGATCAGCCTCCTACAATGGAGAGCGTCGCTGACCGGACACATGAGCAGGGAGGCCTGTTTTGCATCAATCATGCGGCAAGCGGCCTTGTAGCCTGGCGCTACCATGATTTCCCTGTACAGAAATCTGACCTGTTTGAAATATGGTGCCTCGCTGACGGACCATCGACATTCCTCTATCCCACGCTCTGGGATACCTATCTCTGCCAGGGTATACGCCTGACAGGTGTCGGCAGCAGCGACAGCCATAATGCCGCTGCTACAGAGGGTCCTTGGAAGCTGGGGCAGATACGGACATGGGTAGAGGCCGATGAGCTGTCCCAGCCGGCAATCATACGAGGCTTGAAACAGGGGCGCGCCTATGTCTCCTACGGTACCTCCCGCATGGAGTTCCATACCACATACAAGGGGAAAAGGTATGGGATGGGGGATAGCATCCCCCTAAAGAAGGGTGAAAGCTGTTCGTTTTCCGTCAAGTTGGAAGACAATCCCAGTGGAAACTTGTTCATCATGATCGGTGGGCAGGTACACGATATCATCCATATCGAGGGCCCTGGAAAGCAATACTGCTTCACCTTGGAGGAAGGGCATGTGAAACGGATCGTAACGGGGGACTCTTTTGTACGTCTTGAGTTTCATGAGGATATAGTCAAGTCCCGGTTTTGGGGGATGGCCTATAGGGACCATAGGAGCATGCGCCTGCTCTCCAATCCAATTTGGTTTGATGCTTGTATCATGGTGGCAGAGGTGCGTTAGCAAGAAAGCAAAAGAAGGACATTACCGCTTCTCCCCCTTGAATTCTTTTGTTGCTCAACCGTTGGGGGTAGAGATTTTTCACGCCCTGGCCAATACGGTGGGCCGCCTCATGCCGTACAAGGCTTTTCCTGCCATCAACAGCAGCTTCTTCCTAAGTACTTCTTTGAAGCTGTTATCAGCCTATCTACCAGGGGATGACCAGGAGAGGGGAATCAGTTCTAAAATCAATGGTATGCCAGGCACAAAATAAAACCCTCCACCATGGAGGGCTTCTTGGTTACTCAGGGTATTTCTTCGGTTATTCCCCTTCTTCACCACCACAACTACATAGTACCACCGAAGATTGTAGGTGTCAATTTTTCTTTTTTGAAAATCCTAAAAA
>CAZGOK010000182.1:0-4560 GCA_964527665.1 uncultured Sphaerochaeta sp. | reverse complement strand
ATACAGACAGGAGCAGTGAAGAGCCGTCAAAGCAGCACCCTGCTAGATATACAAGAAATACAAGCTGGCTGAAACTTAATAAAACTAGTACACGTTTACTCCGACAGACCGGATGCTTCACTTCGCTGACCTCACTATGTATCCAAAATAGTTGCGTTTCTATTACCAAGTTTTTTTTCGATTACCCTCAGTAACAATTATCTTGACAAACAGATTTCGTTGTCCAAATACTGGATGCATAATTACAGATCAACGGGAAAGGAGAGAGAAAAGAACGAACATTACCATTACTGTTATTGTGGTAGCGTACATGTTGATGATGTTGGGCATTGGGTATTTTTCTTCAACGAAAATCAAATCGAATACTGACTTTATGGTCGCCGGCAGAAGGCTCGGTCCCCTCCTGATGGCAGGAACTCTTGCTGCTACAGAAATAGGTGGAGGCAGTTCCCTCGGCGTCGTAGCCAATGCATATGGACCCTGGGGTGTCAGCGCATCCTGGTACATCATAGCGATGGGTATTGCATTCTTGATCCTCATCCCTCTTGCCCCGAAGTTCAGGGCATCCGAAGTAAAGACCGTCCCTGAGTATTTCAGGAGAAGATATGACAAGTTCTCCGGTGGTTTCAGTGGGATCATCATGCTCATGGCCCTGGTTGGTCTCACAGCCGGCCAGTTCAAGGCATCGGCATCAATTCTTGAAATCATGCTCGGCCTTGACTATACAACCAGCTTGATCATAGTAACCGTTGTCATCACCGTCTATGCTGTCATGGGTGGCCTATGGTCAGTAACCCTGACAGACTTCATCCAGGTATTCCTCATTGTTATTGGCATGATAATCGCCATTCCCTTTGCCCTCAAGCTGGCAGGGGGTTGGGCTACAGTGCGTGCGACAGTCCCTGAATCCCACTTCAGCCTTACACAGGGAATAGGAGGATGGGGTCAGATAGCAGGCTTTGTCATCATGTATGTGGCGACCTTCTCAGTCGGACAGGAAGCGGTATCACGCTACTATGCCGCCAGAGATGGAAAGGCTGCCGTACAGGGTTCGATCATTGCTGCGATCGTCAACTTTATCTTTGCCTTTATCCCAGTAATCCTGGGTATAACGATGCTGAGCCTCTTCAACCAGAACCTGCTGGACAGCAGCGTAGTCGATGCTTTGACCAACAACAGCCGCTACGCCCTTCCTGCCCTTGCAGTGGCAACCATGCCTGCAGTGGTAACCGGCATCCTCTTTGCCGGTATCATCAGTGCTACGATGTCATCGGCAGACTCCGACCTCCTGGGTGCCGGCTCAATCTTCAGCAATGATATCTACAAGGTATTTATCCGCAAGGGAGCATCGGACAAGGAAGTCATGACTACCACCAAGATAGCCATGGTCATAGTCGCCCTCTTCTCCTTGGTGACCGCTCTCTATGCGAACAACATACTTACCCTGCTTGCCTTTTCCTTCACGCTCAGGGCCGCAGGTACCTTTGTTCCTTATGTAATGGGCCACTTCTGGAAGAAGAGCTCCAGTGCAGGCTCCATCGCCTCCATCCTTATCGCCAGTGTGGTGTTCTACCTCATGGACAGGAAGATCATTCCTTCTGTTCCCAAGGTAAACAACATTATTCCAGCTCTCGTGGTAAGTCTGGTTGTATTCTATGTATTCTCCCTACTCTTCCCACCCAAGAACAAGACATTTGACCTTGCTTTTGAGGAGTAGGAGTTGAGGGAACGCGTTGGATAAGAATCTTTTATAGTATAGTGTGAGTCAGTTTTCAAAGGCCTATTCGGATTCCAAATCCGTAATGGAATAAAAGAGCAGCCGTCACTCGATGGCTGCCCTTTTGTTGGCAGGGAAATTGGATACATATTATCAGTACAGGGCCAAGAGAAAAGCCGTTGCAACCTGCAACGGCTTCCCTTTTGTTTGTATAGTGAGTGAGTCTTGGCCAACTGGCCTCCTCTCTAGCGAGTGATCCAGTACTCCTTGGGAACAGGGTTTGCACCTTCCCAGATGATCTGGCGGAAGTGAACAGGGTCTGTGTTGCCTTCACTGTTGACAAACATTACCTGACTGTCCTCATTAAGATCCAATGCCTTTCTCAACTCCTCAAGCTCAGAGTACTGCATGATGGAGGCAAAAGCCCCTAAGGTCACTGCTCCACTCTCGCCACTGAGGACAAACGGGTCTCCGTTCAGGGGGGTTGCATACACACGCATACCCTTTGCTGCGATAAAGTCAGGGACCTTCATGAAGCAATCGGCATTCTCATTGAGAATTTCCCATGCGATGGGAGAAGGGTCTCCACAGGAAAGGCCTGCCATGATGGTATCAAGATCGCCTTTCACCGAGTGAGGCTTGCCGTCATTTGCGAGGGCACTCTGATAGAGACAATCTGCCTGGTCTGGTTCGACCACAATACATTTGGGAGCATCCTGACCAAAGAGAGCATGATAGAACCCTATCACAGAAGCTGCCAGAGCCCCTACACCGGCTTGGATGAATACATGGGTAGGTTTTACAAGGCCGACTCCACTGAACTGCTCCTGAGCTTCGGTAAGCAAGGTAAGGTAACCCTGCATGATCCAGGTAGGGATCTCGGTGTAGTTGTCCCAGCTGGTGTCACTGATGATGGTCCAGTCATTGATCTTTGCATCGATAGCCACCTGACGAACTGCATCATCATAGTTACCGTCAACGATGACGACTTTTGCACCGTTGCTCTTGATAGCATCGATTCTTCTGGTGCTGGTCTCTGAATGTACATAGATGACACACTTGAAACCAAGCTTCTTAGCTGCCCATGCGATACCACGACCATGGTTTCCATCGGTTGCACTTGCAAAGACAAGGTCACCGACCTTTGCCTTCACTTCATCGGAAGCGAGGTAAGTAAAAGGAGTGTCCTCACCGAGGATGCCAAGCTGCTTCTGCAGGTAGCGGTAGAGGGCAAAGGAACCTCCGAGCACCTTGAAGCTGTTAAGCTGCAGGCGACTCGACTCGTCCTTGACCCAGATGCCACCGACACCAAACATTGAGGCAAGGTTGGGTAGCCCTTGTAGGGAACTCATCCTATAGCCGGGGATCTGCTTGTGAAAGCGGCGAGCTGTCATAGCGTCCTTCATTGAAAAGAGTTTGGTTGCTAGGTCAACATTCTTGACCGTATGGTCCTTCATAATCCACGATATTCCAAGTGGGGTATCTGCCATTCTATCCTCCATATATGATAATTGATTAAATCTTTACTTTTAACTCTATAATCTACTTTATTCATGAATTTTTCAAGTGGTTATTGCTCATATGATTAATCATTTGAAAAAACAATCGGTTATTGGAATAATATTTCAATATTTTTAGGTTTCCCGTAATAACCCAGCAGAAAACTTAGTATTTCATCTCTCAACAATAAGCATATTCCTCTTTGGTTCCAGAAGCAATCTTTGCACCAAGGGAATTTTTTATTGCTAAACTATAGGTATATCATATACATACTACTCCCAAAATTGCAACACCTTGCAACAAACTACAAAATACGAACTGAAAAATATTGTCTTAAAGAATAATTATATAGCTTATTGCATAGCTAAATTCTTATTGCATGCGAAGAGGTGTAGTGCAGAGAAAGCGTATCAGAATATATGCTAGAGCACAGAATAGGCTGGGTCGGTTACAGAAAACTTGAGATTCCCTCTCTTCAATCCTTCTGAAAGAAGAATCTTCTTTTCACGGGTCATGAAGATTGCCTCAACATCCTCTAGGGTATTGATCAGAGCCATCCCATCCTCATAGCCAAGGGCATAGAGGGAGGTGGAGAGAGCATCGGCTAGCAGGGAGTTTTTGGTGACTATGCTGACACTGGTGTAGTCGCTCTTGACCGGGTAGCCTGTCTTGGTATTGAGGATATGGTGGTACACCTCTCCATCGAGTTCAAGGAATCGTTCATAGGGGCCTGAGGTGACAAGGGTCTGATCTACAAGGGAGAGGATCATGACATATTCACCACGAAGGGCTTCAGGGTCCTGCACACCAATTTTCCAGGGCTTGCCATCTGTCTTGTTTCCAAGGGTCAGCACATTACCACCAAGGTTTACGATGGCATGAGAGACCCCATGCTCATGGAGGATTCTGGCCACTTCATCGGCTGCATAGCCTTTGGCAATGCCCCCGAGGTCGAGGATCATGCCTTCGTCCTTCAAAAATACTGATAAGGTCTCTGTATCGAGGACTACACGATCATAGCCGATAAGAGGTAAGAGAGAATCGATCTCCTCTTGCGGGGGCTTACGGGGACTGTCTCCGCCAATATCCCAAGCCTGCACAAGAGGCCCTACTGTGGGATCGAATGCACCACTGCTGAGGGCAGCTATCTCAAGGGCTTTCTGTATGACGACAAATGTCTCGGATGAAACTACGACAGCTTTCTTGCCAGCCTGTCGGTTAATTTCAGCTACTTCACTCTTCTGGTTACGCAGGCTCATCCTGTCTTCGATCTCCTTGAGGCGAGCAAAGCTTGCGGAGAAGGCTTCGGCTGTTGGATTGTCATAGATGGTTACCTTACAGAC
>CAZGOK010000181.1:0-4579 GCA_964527665.1 uncultured Sphaerochaeta sp. | reverse complement strand
GTGCACTCCTCAATGCCTCGAAACCTTATAGCCTATCACTATATAATGCCGCCTACTGGTTTTGTCAACGCATTATTCTTTGGGAATGTCTGCCAAACTCCCCTTTTACCTAAAAACAAAGACCCCATTCTCCCCCGGATTGGGAGATGTGAAAATACCACTGGAAGCCAAACCATCACCGGTATTATGAAATAATACCCTTTTTTCCCCTACATCTGAAACCTCAAAAGTTATGAGCGATTCAGTCTTGAAAGAAAAGATTCCCACCTTTGTGGAAATTTTCGTCCGTAAAGAGCCACTTTTCGCCTCCATCTCCAAAATCTGCCAACTTTTGGGTTCGATGTTCTTCGTATTGAGCATCGTAGCATTGGTGCGATACGCGCTTTCCACCTCCCCAGAACCATGATACTCAAACTGCGGATACTCCTCAGAGAAGGGTACCAGAGGAAACAACTTCAAAGCCTTATCCGGCTGATCGGGAAAATATCCATAGACCTCAAGACTGTCCTGTCCATCACGAATCTCCAGGTGCATGCTCTTGCATCTGCCTCTGTTGTCATCCTCGGTGAAGTTCTCCCAAAAGTAGTGACCTGCCCAGCTGGTGGTCCTGACCGGTATCTGCGTAGCGCCTAGCGTCTCATTGGCAGCACTCCTGGCAGCTACTATGGCCTGAAACTCCCGGTTCGACTCCAAGCTCTCCTTATTGGAACCCAACCTCTGGCTGAGAGTCGGAGCCTTCACCCGTTTCATCGGCTGGTTGTCCAGATACAAATCATACCAAGCAGCACCCCTCACCGCATCCCAAGCAATTTCCACCTGGTTGGGAAAACTACCCAACAGCCGGGCTTCCATGGCTACAAGGGGGGAGATGAAAACAATCAGAGAGACTATAATCACTATGAGACGTTTCATAAGCACTCCATCTAAACTCTATCATTCCTGTCATATGCTTGCAAGAGAATTGCAGAGCCAGTACTATCGACACATGAAAATCCAGATCGTATCGTGCTGTCTTGAAGAAGGAAACCTCAGTTTCCCCCTTGGAGCACTCTCAGTGCAGACAGCCATAGAACACCACCCCACCCTCAAGAGCCTTGATTGCACCCTTGGCGCCTACACCCTCGAAGACGACCCCATAGCAGCTGCTGAGAAGAGTGTAGAGGCAGGAGCCACCCACGTCGGATGCTCGATCTACCTCTGGAACAGGGCATGGTTCGACCAGTTTGCCCAGCATCTGAAACGGGTATCCCCCTCGGTGACCTTGTTTGCTGGCGGAACCGAAGTAACGGCCAATCCGCTGAGCTTCGATCTTGAGCTATATGACTTCCTTACCCTCGGAGAGGGGGAGGAGAGCACGCCCCTCGCCCTCTCACAGTTGCTTGAAAAAAAAGAAGTCCAAGGACAGGGCATCCTGACCAAGGGCAAACCCCTCTCCTACGCCTTCCCCCAGGACCTGAGCCATCTTGACTCGGTATTCCTTTCAGGTGCTGCCGCCGATTTCATAGGACCAGGGGCTTCAGTGCTGTGGGAGATGACCAGGGGCTGCCCCTTCAGCTGCTCCTTCTGCTTCGAGTCCAAAGGGATCCGGGCGGTGAGGCACTTCAGCTATGAACGCATCGACGAGGAACTGGAATATCTGCTTGCCCACCAGGTTGAGGAGGTGTTCATCCTGGACCCCACCTTCAACATGGACAAGAAGAGGACCATCCAGATGCTCACGCTCCTGGTCGAAAAGGCACAGGGGATCCACTTCATCTTCGAGTTGAGGGCGGAGCTCCTGGACGAGGAGATCGCCGACCTGTTCGCCCAGCTTACCTGCTCGCTGCAGATAGGGTTGCAGAGTTCCAGCCCGACAGTGCTCAAGGCCATCAACAGACGCTTCGAACCCAGAGTATTCCAAGAGAAGATTGGGTTGCTCAACAAGCGTGGGATCGTCTTCGGCCTGGACCTTATCATAGGCCTTCCCCAAGACTCGCTGCCCCTCTTTCTGAACAGCCTTGACTTCACCGTTGCGTGCAAGCCCAGCAACATAGACATCTTCGCCCTTTCGCTCTTGCCTGGGACCAAGCTAGCTGATGATGCTGCGAGCCTTGGCATCATACACCAAGAGCATTCGCCCTACACCGTCACATCGACCCCCACCTACACACAAGAGGATATTGCCAAAGCCCTGAAGCTCAAGGATGCCTGTGACCTGCTCTACACCAAAGGGGAGGCAAGCATGTGGATGCACACCCTGTGCGAAGCCGCCCAGCTCTCGGCGAGCACCATCTTCTCCCACTTTGCAACCTACACTGACTTTCTCAGGGACAACAGAGATGTTGACCCCACTGAGCTGGATATCTATGAGCTGCAGGAGCAGTTTGTCCGTGACCTGCTGAAAAAGCTGAAGCGACAGAAGTACCAGGGGCCGCTGCTCTCCTTCATGGAGCTCCACCAAGGGGTTGCCTTCCTACGGGAAACAGGGGAGAACCCCGTCATCACCATCGGCTATGAGCTTGATGACCTTGCCAAGCTCGATACCATGCACATCGAGAAGTTCGTAGCAAAACACCCAAATCAAAAGCGACAGACACTGGGCATCATCGAGCAAGAGGATGGCTCCCTTGGCTTTGTCGATCAAAAACTGTAGCTTTCTCCCTTGCTTGCAGGAGAAAAATCACATACATTAGTGCTAGAAGGATTACCAGTTGATTATACACAAACAGACACATATGCTTATGCTGCTTATTTCTCTGATACTCTTGCTGCTTGTCCTGGGCAGTTCGTGCGTAGTGACCGAACAGCTCACGTTCAACAGCAGCGGATACAACGCCTCTAAGTTCGACTTTACCGTCGAAGACTTCTTTATCGCAGTCCTTGAAGACTTCAGCGAGTTCGCCCCTGAAGAGCAGGAAGCCTCCCTGATGGATAGCGCCATCACCGACTTCGACAGGGCCCTGAAGTACAGCAGCACCACCAACAGCGTCGCCATGTACAAGCTCACTGACAACGCCTACAAGGGCCAGTTCAACTTCATGGACCTGGACAAGCTGTTCTCCGACCTCGGGGCAGGAAAGGAGCAGAGCCTGCTCAGGCAGAGCAACAACACCCTGACCTTCAACCTCTCAATGGACAACTATGACCAGCTCGTTCCGGTCATACCCTTCCTTGCAGACGAGAACTTCGAGGCCTTCGGGCCGGTCTACAACCAGGGTTTAGGCGAAAGCGACTACCTGGAGATGATCAGCTTCATGCTTGGAGAAGAGGGACCTCCGGCTATAGAGGCGTCCACCATAACCTTGCGGATAGCAACACCCAAGCCCATCAAGGGCTTCACCAATGGAAGGAAGGTGGGTCCAAGCCTCTATGAGTTCAGCTTCCCCCTGATCGACTTCCTGTTGCTGGCCAAGCCGATCACCTTCTCGGTGAGCTGGTAGTAACAACCAGTACAGCTTCTGAAAGCCGGCAAGTCCGGGCTTGAACCCCAAGCACAGCACCCAACAAAAGGTCCCCGATTTGATCGGGGACCTTTTGTTGGGTGATGGCATTGCCATTACACAGATAGTTTCACCACTGCTGTATCAGACATTGAACCTGAAGTGCATGATGTCTCCATCCTTGACAAGGTACTCCTTGCCTTCAATGCGAAGTTTTCCAGCAGTCTTTACCTTCTGCTCGGTCTTGTAGAAGAACAGGTCATCACAGTTGTAGACCTCTGCCTTGATGAAGCCCTTCTCAAAGTCAGTGTGGATTACCCCGGCAGCCTGAGGGGCCTTGAAGCCGGCACGGAAGGTCCAGGCCCGGTTCTCATCGGAGCCTGCGGTGAAGAAGGTGCGCATGCCCAGGGTATGGTAGGCAAGACGGACAAGGCCGTTCAGCGATGACTCCTCAAGGCCTACAGCCTCCAGAAAATCCTTTTTATCCTCTTCGGTCTCCAGGGCTGTGATCTCACTTTCAATCTTACCGCAGATGACAATGACCTCCGAGCCCTCCTTCTCAGCGATGGCGCGCACGCTTTTCACGAACGCGTTCTCTTCTGAGATGCCATCCTCATCTACGTTACAGACATAGATTACCGGCTTGAGCGTGATGAGGTGCAGATCATGCAAGGTGGCAAGATCCTCCTCCTCAAGTGCCAGGCTCCGTGCAGGCTTGCCCTCTTCCAGGCAGGTCTTCACTTTTTCCAGCAGGGGAAGAGTCTTTTCACTCTCCTTCTGCGCTTCCTTACCCAACCTGCCGAGCTTTGTCTGCTTGTTGTAACGGGTGGTAACCGTCTCCAGATCGGCAAGGGCAAGCTCGATGTTGATGGTCTCAATATCGCTTGCAGGGTCGATCTTGTTGTTCACATGGACAATGTCGCCATCTTCAAAGCAACGCACAACATGGGCGATGACCCCCACTTCCCTGATGGAAGCGAGGAACCTGTTGCCCAGGCCTTCACCTTTGGAGGCACCGGCTACCAGGCCGGCAATATCGACAAACTCAAAGGTTGCCGGAATGACCCGTTCAGTCGGGATCAACTCGACAATCTTGTCCAGACGAGTATCAGGGACGCTAACGATACCCACGTTGGGATCGATAGTACAAAAAGGATAGT
>CAZGOK010000180.1:0-4584 GCA_964527665.1 uncultured Sphaerochaeta sp. | reverse complement strand
GAAGCATCCCCACCGCAAGCGGCGGGGCATCAACCCCTTGATACAATCGCAAACTTCAATCTTTGCTTGCATCCTACAAGTCCACAAGCCCCATAGTAGCTGGATTTTACCCAGGCTTCGTTCTAGACCCGCTCCAACAAGACAACCGTCTCCACATGCTTGGTATGGGGGAACATGTCCACAGGCTGGATGCCTCTCACCTCATAGGGACTGAACTTCAGCATATAGCGAAGATCACGCTCCAGGGTGTCGGGGTTGCACGAGATGTAGATGATCTTGCGCGGCCCCATCTTCAAGGCGGCTGCAAGGAACCTCTCGTCGCTTCCGCTACGGGGGGGATCGAGGAAGAGCACGTCACAGCTCTGCTTCTCCTTGGCCATCTGCTTGATGTAGACCGAGGCGTCAGCACAGATGAAATCTGCATTGTCGATATTGTTGGACTTTGCATTGCGTAGCGCATCATCGACAGCATCAGGGTTGGACTCAATGCCCAGGACCTGCTTCACGCCCATGCTTGCGGCGATGAGCGCGATGGTGCCGGTTCCGCAGTAGGCGTCGATGACGCTGTCCCCTGCGGTCAGCTGTGCCATCCTCATGGCTATGGTGTATAGGATCTCCGTCTGTTCGGGATTTATCTGGAAAAAGGACTTGGCCGAGATACGGAAGGTAAGGCCGCAGAGCTTCTCCTCAATATACCCCTTGCCAAACAGGAGCTTCTCGGGGATCTCACTGAGGACCATGCTTGTCTTCTCGTTGTTCATGTTCAGTGATATGGTCGTTATCTCAGGGTGGCGCTGTCGCAGGATGCTGATGAAGTCATTCTTGGATGGGATAGGCCACTGCCCGCAGACCAGGACCACCATGGCCTCGCCTGTAAAGCGCGATACCTTGATAAGCACGTGGCGGATATAGCCGGCCTGCTCATCCTCGTCATAGGGGACTATCCTGAAACGGTTCATCAGACTGCGTATGGTGGCGAGGATCGCACCAGCGGTAGTGTGTTCGACCATGCAGTCACGAATGGGGACTATGTAGTGCGTCCCTTCACGGTAGATGCCGCTGATGACCTTGTTATGGTAATCCTGGCCAAAGACAGCCTGCACCTTGTGCCGATACCGGGTGGGGTCCTCCATCCCTATGATGGGGGCGATGGGACCGAACTTGCCGAGCATGTCCTGGACAAGCTCCTCTTTATACTCCAACTGTATAGGATAAGGGTAGGACATGAGGGCACACCCTCCGCACTCTTTATCCAAAGGACATTTCTTATAACTATTCATGATCTCTACCGTGACCGCAAAAATGAGGTTTGTCAATTGTCTTTCCCTCTTCTCTTTGGTATGCTGAAGCTATGAAATACGTACGCTTCACCCACCAAGGCACCACCAGTTACGGCCTCCTAGAGGAGAGCACCATCCAGGTTATCAAGGGAACACCCTTCGGTGAGTTTTCCCTGACAGGAAAAACCTTCCCCCTGGATAAGGTGGAGCTGCTCACCCCCTGCGACTTCTCCAAGGCGGTCTGCATAGGGCTCAACTATGCCGACCATGCCGTTGAGTTCCAGCTGCCCATCCCCACCGAGCCGGTGGTGTTCATGAAGCCATCGACATCAGCCCTTGCCCACCTTGGGGTCATCAAGTATCCCAAGATGTCCCACCGCCTCGACTATGAGGCAGAACTTGCCATTGTCATCGGCAAGAGGGCAAAGAACGTACCCCTTTTGGATGTGCAGGACTATATCCTCGGGTATACCTGTGCCAACGACATAACAGCGCGCGACCTGCAGCCCAAGCAAGGGCAGTGGACCGTAGCCAAGAGCTTTGACACCTTCTGTCCTTTCGGACCGTTCATCAGCGACGAGGTCGACCCCTCATCACTGGCCATTGAAAGCCGAGTCAACGGCAAGACAATGCAAAAGTCAAATACCAAGAACCTGATATTCGATATCCCCTTTCTGGTCAGTTACCTCTCCAAGATCATGACACTCCTTCCTGGGGACATCATCCTGACAGGAACGCCCGGAGGCATCAGCGGTATGCACCACGGCGACACCGTTGAGATCATGATCGAAGGCCTTGGGGTACTGAAGAACACCATCGGCTAATATCTGTACTCGACACAGACGTCCCTACCGTCAAAATAGAGGAAGTCCCCCTGTGGATAGTTCCAAACCCCTTGCAAGGTGGTGGGAAGCACCAGATCTCCCTTCATTTGATAATCAGCAAGGAGGGCGGTCCATCGGATGCGCTCCTTCTTCCCATCCATGGCGGTCGCCACCCTATCGTCGGTGGAGAAGCTCAGCATCTCGCCCTCTTCACTGCAGGAAAGTCCATATGCCTCGATGGTTGCCTTTGCATGCAGGTCGTCCATAGCCTCCCACCGTATGTACGGCTCAAGGGCAGTTGAGGGGATAAGCAGAGCTTCGGCCAGGAAGGTAGCCAGACAGGCTCGGTCCATATCCCCACCCCTTTCATCAAACAGGGTAAACAGCTTTGCAAGCACCCCTTTCAGTGATCAAGGCACGCTTTGGTGACACTGACTTGGAGGAACCTCTTGTCGTCCTCATGCTTTTCAATGGAGAGGAAGCCCTGCTTTTCCAGCAGGAGGGCCATCGTATTCACATTCTGAGGCGAGGATCCCATCCTCTGGGCAAGCTCAGTGACTGATAGGGCCTCCTCTTCACTCTTGACCAGGACAGCTATGCTCCACCCCAGAAAAAAGATTGGCAGAAGCTCTTTGAGGAGAGACTCTCTTTTATTTCACAAACAGTGCTGGCGAGAGGGAAGCAAGCAAGATTTGTGCAGCCACTGCCAGATCTACAACAGCATGCCCGACCATCAGGGGGGAAAGCTTCCTTTTTCTTGCATAGTACAGGGTAAGGGGGACCACCAGAGGCAAGACCGACAGAAAGCTATAGAGGATATACTTCCAGTCCGCAAGCAAGGGGATAAAGCTATGCTGCACAGCATAGAACAAGGTTATATAAGCTATCGAAAGCCTTGTGCGGCCTGTCCTTTTCTCCATCCCCTCCATGGAGTATCCAAAATAGAGCGGTAGTTCTGCAAACACGTTGGTCAGGGGAAATAGCAGCAGGTTGATGCAGGCAAGCCAGACAGGAATGGGCTGCACCATTGTTTCAGGCATATAGCCATAGAGCAAAAACCCAAAGCCATACATTCCCACCGCTCCCAATGAGAGCATTGCCAGAGCAATGGCTACAGTATCCTTTCGATTGCCTTGGCCCTTTTCATAGCCAATGATCTCTCTGTATGTGATGCCTTCTCGTTTGAAAACAATCATCAACAAGGCAATGGTGATGATATTGCAAACAATGCATATACTTGGCCACCATCGGCTTGCTTGTTCCAATGATTGGTTGGTAGCCATCGCAAATATCAATCCAATCAGGATAAACAAACCACTTCTCAACAAAGGAAAGATAAAGGGACCCACTTTCTCCATGTCATCTTCTCCTCACAATGTATGTTTCTGGACATGTATACTTTGTATCTGGTTACACCATGCAAATACACTCTGATCGCCATTGAAGAATTCTTGAACATCAATACCTGCTCTATTATCCTCCATGATCATCTTCCATACCATATAAAAGGTTGCCATCTGCCTAAAGAACAATTCCGGATACCTGTTTGGACTCATCCTTGGAAAAGAACAAAGGCGCTCCAATCTTTTCGACTTGGAACGCCTTTGTTCTTATAGAGGGAGGGAGGGAGAGGGTGAGAGAGAGAAATGAAAGAGAGGAACCTTTACGAAGTCAGCTAAGGGATGCAAGCACCTTATCCACAATAGCCACTGCCTCCTTTATCTCTTCCCTGCTGATCACCAAAGGAGGGACAAACCGCAAGACATCGGATCCGGCACTCAGGACCAGGAGCCCCTTGGCAAAGCAGGCCTCCACTACCTGTCTGGGAGGTATGCTCAGGACCATGCCGTTCATCAGGCCAAAGCCCCTGACGGCTGTGCAGGTTGTTGGATATTTCTTCTGTATCTCTTCAAGCTTTTCCCGGAGGAATGCACCCTTCTCTTCAACCTCTTTGCAGAGGTTGGTATCAGAGAGCCTCTTGGCCATCTCGGCGACCCCTGCCATGGCAAGGGCATTGCCCCCAAAGGTTGAGGCATGGTCTCCAGGAGAGAATATGCTCTCTGCTTTCTTGTTGGTGAGCATTGCCCCACAGGGGACTCCCCCTGCAAGGGCCTTTGCAAGGGTCAGGACATCGGGCTTCACCCCATAGAGCTGCCAGGCAAAGGGTCTGCCACTTCGACCCATCCCACACTGCACCTCGTCATAGATAAGGAGGAGGTCATGCTCATCACACAGGTCCCTCAAGCCTTGCAGGAACTCTCTGGTTGCGGGGACAACACCCCCCTCGCCCTGGATGGGCTCGACCATGATGGCACAGGTCTGTTCGGTAATGAGCTTTTCAACACTTTCAAGATCATTAAACTTTGCATACCTGAAGCCTTGGGGGAGGGGATCAAAGTCCTTGTGGTACTTGGGCTGTCCTGTAGCGGTGACCGAGGCGTAGGTCCTGCCATGGAAGGAGTCCTTCATCGTGATGATCT
>CAZGOK010000179.1:0-4655 GCA_964527665.1 uncultured Sphaerochaeta sp. | reverse complement strand
GAGTAGGGGCTTCCATGACAGAAGATGAAGGGATCATTGCCGATCTCTCCACGCTGCACTATGGGCCACGCCTTGATGACAGCCTTTGATTCTGGTTTCAGACGGATATCTGTATAGCGAACAAACTTTCGCCACAGCTTCTCATCCTCGGCCACGGGATTTGTTGCCTTGATGCCTTCGATGTTTGCATCGGTATTACCCTTTATGATGACCAGAGGCTTGTTTGCCATCAACAGATCAAAACAAGGCTGGGGGTCCAGTCCCATAAAGACAAGGTCTCCAAGAAACAGTATATGGTCAACCCCAAGGCTCTTGGCATCTAGGAGCACTGCTTCCAGGGCCCTATAATTTCCATGAACATCACTGAGAACTGCAAGTTTCATCTCTTCTCCTTTATCCGTATGCTAGAAAAGTCTATCAAACTGTAGCATGCCACCCTTTTCAATGAAACTAGCTGACCCTCGAGAAACTGCATTTCATGCATGCATTTACTGGTCAGCCAACATTTTTACACTGTGGGGATGACCTTTTATATACTAATAGCAACAGTTGTCTATCCCTAGAATTTTACTTCCAAATCAGGGTGGTGAGATTCTTGGACAAGGTTGTACAAAACTTGGACAAAGTGACCAAAACACCATCCCTTACCCTTGCCCGTGTTTCGAGGCTTTCCTAGAATGGGGGCATGCAAGAACATATCATCATCAAAGGCGCCTACGAAAAAAACCTCAAGCATCTCTCATTAGCCATTCCACGGGACCAGCTGGTGGTATTTACCGGGGTTTCCGGATCAGGAAAAACCACGCTGCTCTTTGATGTCATCTTCCAGGAGTCGGTACGCCAGTATCTGGAAGCGATGGGATTTCTAGGCATAAGCAAGCCCAAGGTCGCTTCGGTACAGCATCTCTCTCCTGCGATCCATATCTCCCAAACATACAGGAATCGAAACCCTCGCTCCACTGTCGGTACGGTAACCGACATATACACTGCTTTGCGGATGGTCTATGAAAAAATCTCGGTGCGCAACTGTGATCACTGCAACACCCCCTTTGCCCAGGATGCTTCCCCAGATGAGGTACAAAAGACTAGCAAGGATACCCAGCTCATCCTGTGCACCTGCCCCTCATGCAACGAGAAGATGCCCAAGCTGACGGTCTCTCACTTCTCCTTCAACACCGAGGAGGGCTCATGTCCTGCCTGTGGTGGCCTTGGTGTGGTCTGGGATGTCGATCTAGAAACGCTGCTTGATGAGGGGCTCACCCTTGAGGAGGGGGGGGTACGGATATGGAAGCATCGCTACAAGACATATGCGATAGAGCAGTACGACAAAGCTTTGGCCTCGTATGGCTTGGGTGAGACCCAAGATGTCCCTATCGCTGACTTTACCCCGATACAGCGGGCCCTGCTGCTCCATGGCAGTGAGAGTGAGCAGTTCACAGCAATCTATCCCTCCAACAATTCGAAAAAAAGAGGGAGTGCCCCTTCGTTTGAAGGGGTCGCTGCCATGATCATGCGCAGGCTCTCCGAGCACAAGGGTACAACCAAGGATATTGAAGGGTTCCTGGTGCAAACCCATTGTCTGGCCTGCAAGGGAGAGCGACTGAAGGAGCTCTCCCGCCTTGCAACAGTACACAATATGAGCCTTCCCGAACTCTCCCGCCTAAGCTTGCAGGCCCTGTTGGAATGGCTGGAGGAGCTTGGGATGGGCCTCAAGGGATCCCAGCAACAGCTCATCGGAGCCTATCTGCTGGACCTCTCAAGTAAGATCAGGACCCTCATACAGGTGGGGTTGGGCTACCTGAGCCTGGACAGGCAGGTGATAACCCTCAGTGCAGGTGAGACACAGAGGCTTCGCCTTTCCTCTGCACTCGATGCAGATCTGACCTCAATACTTTACATCCTTGATGAACCGACAGTCGGGCTGCACCCCAGCGATACCCAGGAACTGGTCGGCAAGCTGAGGATGCTTCGAGACAGGGGAAACACAGTGTTTGTCATTGAGCATGATCTGTCAGTCATCAAGGAAGCAGACACCATCATCGAGCTCGGCCCTGGGGCTGGGAGGCATGGGGGCTTCCTGCTTGCCAGTGGAACGCCCAAGGAGATAGAGGCCAATCCCTCTTCGATGATCCGGACCTATCTACAAGAACAGAACAAGGTAGACAGGATACCCAGGATTCCTGAAAGGGGGTACATCCGCGTAGAGGACGCATCGCTACACAACCTCAAGCATATCGACGTGCCTTTCCCCCTGGGGTGCTTTACCGCCGTTACAGGTCTGTCAGGTTCGGGAAAGACCACCTTGGTCTTCGATATCCTGGCCAAGGATAAAAACCTTTCCCCCCACTTTGATCAGGTACTGGTTATAGACCAACTTCCCCCCAAGGCGATGAAACGCTCCAATGTGGCGACCTATATGGATTTCTACACCCCCCTCAGGGCCTTGTTTGCCAAGGAGGCGAGCAAGACCAACCCTGATATAACGGCCAAGAGTTTTTCGTTCAATTCGCCCGGGGGCAGGTGTGCACAGTGCGAAGGGTTGGGAACCGTCAAGAGCAACCTGCTCTTCTTCCAAGACACAGAGATTCCCTGTCCGCTTTGTCAGGGGAGGCAGTTCACCGATGAGGTCCTTGCCATCACCTATAAAGGTCACTCGATCCATGATGTCCTGAATTTGAGTGTGGAGGAGGCAGCCCTGCTGTTCAAGGGTGTTTGGGCCCTGCAGCAAAAACTTACCATCCTCCAAGATGTGGGTCTTGGCTACCTTGAGGTTGGTCAGACCCTTCCAACCCTCTCCGGAGGTGAATCCCAAAGGCTCAAGCTTGCCAAGGCATTGACGAACATGCCCAAGGAGAGCTCAAGGACGCTTTTCCTTATGGATGAGCCCACAGTGGGCCTCCATCCCGAGGATGTAAGGTCCTTCATCAAGCTGCTGCAGGAGTTTGTCAGACGTGGTGCGACCCTTGTCGTTGTGGAGCATAACCTGCACCTGATAGGGCAATCGGACTGGATTGTCGACCTTGGCCCCGGTGGAGGGGAGAAGGGCGGGTCCCTGCTCTACGCAGGCCCTCTTCCAGGAATACTGAAAGAGGAGGCGAGCATCACTGCTCGCTACCTCAAAGGCGTGGGGTACTAGGGCTTCTCCTCGCCCAACAGGGGCAGGATATTGTTCTGCTGTGCAAGGGCCACACTCTTCAAGCCACGTTGGCTCAGGTGGGTATAGAGGTCGGAGAGCTGCTCGCTGCTATGTCCGATGGTCATACGCAGCACATGCTCATCAACAGAGCCTCGAAGCAAGGTGTTGGCCATATGCCTCAAGGAGTGGAACGTGATGTTCCTCTCCTTGACCTCCTCCAGATCCAATACACCCGAACGCACCAACTCCTGTTGAAAGCGTTCGCTGAAATAGTGGCTCGATACAAACCTTCCTCCCCGTTTGCTCCAGAATACCAGATGATGGATATTTGGCTTGGGATTCTCAAGGGAGAGTTCCTTCAGCTTTTCGCACAGGAAGGCAGGGCAAGGTACGTACCGGGTCTTTTTGCCTTTGGGGACCTTGAGCCCGGCCTTGTCGGCATATGCCTGGTCCACAGTTATGAGATCATCCCTAACAGAAGAAAACTGCAGGGCCCTGAGTTCCCCGCTACGCATGCCCGTAAGAAGGGACAACAGACAAGCAAGGTATATTCGCTCTTCTCCGTCTTTCTTCATGAACTGCATGAAGGTTTTCAATTCCTCTTCACTGAGGATCCCTCGCATCCTATGCATGCTCTTCAAGGGTCGTACCTTATAGGTATGTGATGAACTGAGAAAACCCCGCCTCTGTGCTTCCCCAAGGGCAAGTGAGACAGCTCCCATGCAAATATTGATAGTTGAAGATGCTAGCTTTCCTTCCTTTACCAAAGAGAGCTGGATCTGTTCCAATTGGTTCAGTGTTACTGCTGATAAGAGCAGATTGGTCTGGATACGGGGTAGTATATGGTTGGAAATGAGATTTTGTCGTGTGGCTATGTAGTCTTCGGACAAGCTACCCGGATCGAGGAGATTACGCCTTTCCACATAGGGACTCGTCTGCCAGTCAAAGAACCTCTTCAGGTAGGCATGCAAGGAGAGTGGCTCCCTCTTTCCAAAGATTATCCCCTCATCCAAGGCTTTCTGGCATATGAGGATAGCTTCATCACGCCGTTTGAGGGGTAGAGAAGAGTTTATTCCCAGATCCTTGCGAATCTTCTCCACACTTTTCTTGTTTGTCCGTTCGCCTGTCTCAGGATTACGAAACAGTGCATACCAGTAGATTCTCTCAGATCGCGTGATTCTGCATAGGGTGAAGGGTGCGCTGGTTACCATGCTTTCTCCTCTTGAAAATAGGCTATTGTTCAATCACTTGTTCAATCCAAGCTATTTGTGCAATTCGAGATTAGTACGTAAAAAACGTTCTATTTGTTGTTAAACAATACTTTACAAAGCTATTATTGTCAATAATTTTCGTTAAACCTTCTTACTCTACAAAAGTAAGTAGGTAATTCACTATGCAACAATTTTGATATGAATATTAGTCACATATACAGTGTATATGCAATATTTTTACAAAGTGCAAAATCTACAAATATATAGAGTAATAGGTTTCTAATAGATATATTAAACTAGTTCATGGT
>CAZGOK010000178.1:0-4681 GCA_964527665.1 uncultured Sphaerochaeta sp. | reverse complement strand
GTGTGCTTTCCCAGTGCCTCATCAAGCTGGATATCATACAGCCCCTCTTCATCGACGGTGAGCACTATGTGGTCCCCACTCTTGTATGCAGGGATGTGTACAAGGGCAACGCCGTCACCACTGTTTCCACTGGTTCCCAGCACTGTTTTTCCCTTATCTAGTATCTGTATTTGTAGCATCGATTGCCTCCTTCATACACTATACCATAGGTAGGGGTCTTTTTGCCAATCCCTTGACTTCCCTCCTCCTATAGCCCATCGTATGGGTATGAAATTGACCTATATACATCACAGCAGTTTTCTCCTGGAAACAGAGGCCGCTTCCCTTTTGTTTGATTATACCGAAGGTGATCTGCCGCCCTTGGATTCAAAGCAGCCGTTGTATGTCATCTCCACCCATCGCCATGGCGATCATTTTTCCCCTCGGATATTCTCCCTTTCAGAGCAGGTGGAGAAGATCAGGTTCCTACTCTCCTTCGACATCCCCGAACAACAGATACCAGATCAAAAGAGCGAGCTTGTCCTGCGTCTGGAGAGCAACGCAACCTACAGCGTGGACGACCTGAAGATTTCCACCTTCAAGTCGACCGATGAGGGCATCGCCCTTGTCCTGGAGGTGGATGGGCGCCTCATCTACTATGGTGGGGACCTGAACCACTGGCATTGGGAGGGGGAGCCCGACTGGTGGAATCTTCAGATGGCAAAGGACTACCTCTCAGAGGTTGAGAAGCTGCCAACGAGCCTTGACCTTGCCTTTGTTCCCATAGACCCCCGTCTTGGCAAGTCCTTTGACCTGGGGGCCCAGCAACTGCTCGCCCATGCTGAAGTCGCCCTTCTCGTTCCCATGCACTTCTGGGGTGATTTCTCAGTGTGTGCCGCCCTGCAGGCTAATACCACAACCAAGATTGTACAGATTACAGAAAAAAACCAAACCTGGAGGATCTTATGAAATTTACATTTTCACACAACAACTTCAACGTAACCGATCTTGATGCATCAATTGCATTTTACAAGGAGGCACTTGGCCTTGAGGAGGTGCGGCGTAAGGATGCCTCTGACGGCTCCTTCACCCTGGTCTTCCTAGGCGACGGCGCCTCCAAGCATAGGCTTGAGCTGACCTGGCTGAAAAACTGGGAGAAGGGTGTCTACAACCTTGGGGACAATGAATTCCACCTCGCCTTCGAGACCGATGATTTGGAAGGGGCAAGGGAAAAACATCGCAAGATGGAGTGCATCTGCTACGAGAACAAGGCGATGGGGATCTATTTCATCTCCGATCCTGACGGGTACTGGATCGAAATCGTCCCAGAGAAGAAATAATCAGGTCTACAAGGGTAAAATCTGCAGATTATTGCATAGATTACCTTTAAGGGATAGAATAAGAGCCATCGTTTACAATCAATAGGAAGGGTGGTGGGATGGCTAGCAAAGGTACGTTATCAGGCGTGTCGTTTTTTCACGACTTGCAAAAAGAATTTTCAGGATATAATGGGGCGAAGTTTTCCAAGGACCTGTTGGCGGGTCTGACCGTGACGGCTGTGGCCTTGCCTCTGGCCTTGGCCTTTGGCGTAAGTTCCGGCTTGGATGCCGCATCGGGCCTCATTACAGCCATCATTGCAGGCTTGGTCATCGGCGGCCTTGCCGGAGCCTCCTTCCAGATTTCTGGACCTACTGGGGCGATGAGCGCAGTCCTTGTCGGACTGGCTACCGCATACGGCCCTCAGGGGGTCTTCTTTGCAGGGATGGTCAGCGGCCTTATTCTTCTGCTTGCCTCAGTTCTACGCATAGGGGCTTTGATCAACTACATACCCTCTCCAGTGATTACCGGCTTTACCAGCGGCATTGGCATCATCATAGCCTTGGGACAAGTGGATAGCTTCTTCGGCACCACAAGCGTAGGTGATACCTATATCACGAAACTGCTCTCCTACGGAGAACTTGGGTTCTCCCCTCATCTTCCTACGCTTTTTTATGGGATGCTGATCGTGCTGATGATGGTCTTCTGGCCTAAAAAACTGCGGGGCAAGATACCCGCCTCACTAGTCGGCATCATCGTCGCCCTGGTCGCCCAGATGTTCCTCAACCTAGAGGTGGCGGAGGTCGGCCTGATCCCCCGCACACTCCTTGGTGAGCACCGTCTGCAGTTCTCCACCATCACAATGAGTAATTTCAAGCATATCATCTCACCGGCCATAAGCATTGCAGCTCTGGGCATGATCGAAGGGCTGCTGTGCGGTTCTTCCGGGGCGAAGATGAAAGGTGGGGAGGAGAAGTTCAAGGCAAACCGCGAGCTCTTTGCCCAGGGGGTGGGTAATACCCTTATCCCCTTCTTTGGGGGAATCCCCGCGACTGCGGTCATATCGCGCACCAGCGTAGCTATCAAAAGCGGAGGGCAGACCCGCCTGACGAGCATCATCCATGCCTTGGGCCTGCTCGCCTCAATGTTCCTCTTGAGCCCATACATGAGCCGCATACCCCATGCAGCGCTCAGCGGAGTGCTCATGGTCACTGCTTGGAGGATGAATGACTGGCATGCCATCAGGGAGATCTTCCAAAAAAAGATCAAAACCTCCATAGCTCAGTTTCTCCTTACAATGATAGCCATTGTAGTCTTTGACCTTACTGTGGCCATCATGTTGGGCATCGCCTTCTCCATGATCATGTTTGTCGTCAAAAGCAACAAGATCTCCATTGAGATTGACGATGTGACCAAGGATTTGTTGGATACCTCAAGAAAGACCAAGGTGGTCTATGTCGATGGATCGCTCTTTTTTGGATCGCAGGAGCTGCTGACTGCTGAGGTGGAGCTGATGCTCGACCAGGAGGTCGGTCGGATCATCTTCTCTGTGAGGGGGGTGCCCAACATCGACCACAGCGCGGTCAATGAGTTTGTCGATATCGTGAAGATGTGCAGGGATAAAGGGGTGGAGGTACTCTTCTGTGGTGTGCAGCCCCCGGTGATGCATATGTTCAAACGGCTGGACTTTGTGGAGCATCTGGGTAAGGGAAACTTCTACACCAGTGTCGTCATAGCCTTGGAGGCTCTCAGCTGAACCTGCTGGTGAATATCTTCTGATAATCCTTGGGGGTTGCATTCATCACTTTACGAAACTGTCTGGAAAAATAGTTCGGGTCGCTGAAGCCTGTGGCCTCAGCGACCTCTGTTATGGACAAGCCCCTTTTTTGTATGAGCGAACAGGCATAGGCAATGCGCTTGTGGAGGTGGAACTCCATGGGAGAGAGGGCTGTTGCAAGCTTGAAATAGCGATTCAAGGTGCTTGCACTCATATGGGCTACTTCTGTAAGGTCGGCTGTTGTAAGGTTTCTGTGCTTGTTCTTCTCCATGAATGCCATCACAGTCCAGATTCGGTGGGCCATCTGGTTGTTCTCCCGGGGTGTCTCGTCATAGAAGCGCGACAGCAGGATAATCAGATTCAGCAGGTAGGAGTAGGCGAGGGTCTTCGACCCTGAGCCGAAGCCCTGGTCATCAGCCTCCTTTTCCAGATCCTCCAGGATGGGGATCACCTCCGAAAGCTGGGTAGGGTTGAGTAGCAGGGTGGGAATTGTATCGGTTGCCTTGAACAGGGAGTTGAAGCCGGCTAGATCTGCGAGGTCAAGAAAGTTCCTTCCCAGCATGCTCTCCCCTATGAGGATGTTGTAGAGGGCGAGGTCGTGGACATCCTTGTACCCGTGTTGCATACCTGGGGGGATGAAGAAGACACTGCCTTCACCAAGCTGGAATGCCCCGTCACGGCAAAAATGTGTTCCACTGCCTCTGGTGACAATCACCAGCTCGTTGAACTCATGGCTGTGGAGGCGGAACGGAAGCTCGGGATCACGTTTGACCACCTTCAGCTGCAGCGAAGGCTCATGGAAGAAGATACTCTCTGTAAGGATGGGGCCTGTCATGCCTGCATGTTCTGCCATTGCCTTTGTTTTGTCAATCAAAGCTAGGGTCCATCTCTTCTTGTTCTCCTGTGCATAGTGTGTCACTATATGCGCACAGGAGGAGTTGCCATGCGCCTGATGCTTGATAGTGCTAACCTTGAGGATGTGAAGAGGGCTCTGGAAATCTACCCGATCAGTGGGGTCACCACCAATCCCCAGCAGATACAGGGCGAGGGGTGCATTGATTTCTTCGGACACCTCAAAAGTATCCGCACCCTGATAGGATTCGACCGATCGCTGCATGTGCAGGTGTTGGGTAGGGACAAGCTAACCATCATTGGGGAGGCGGAGAAAATCTGCTCGATCCTTGGGGAAGGCACCTACATCTCCATCCCTGTCACCGAAGAGGGGCTCAAGGCCATCCATGTCCTTGCCGAGCGTGGCTTCAACATAACCGCCACCACAGTCTTCTCCACCATACAGGGCATCCTTGCGATGCTCAGCGGGGTAAAGTATGTGGCGGTCTTCTATGACAGGATGCTCAACAACGACATCGATGCCCCGCGCGTCATCAGGGAGCTCTCCAGTCTGTTGTGGACCAATACCAGCAATACGCAGGTGCTGGCGGCAAGCTTCAAGAACGTTGCCGAGATAACCACCTCCTACGCCAGTGGGGCGGGGTGCTGCACTGTTCGTCCTGAGATCCTGGCCACAGGCTTGAGCATGCCTTCCATACAGAAGGCAGTGGGTGACTTCAGGAAGAACTGGGATGAGGTGTATCAGGGGAAGACGAT
>CAZGOK010000177.1:0-4688 GCA_964527665.1 uncultured Sphaerochaeta sp. | reverse complement strand
AGCCGATGATGAACGAGCCATGCAGGAGCTTGGTTGCCTTATGGGGAATCTTAGCAAAGCCAAAGCCCGCCATAAAGGACAAAACCAGCGTCACCGTCGTCGTCACACCCGTATAGATCATGCTGTTGAGGATGAGGTGGGGGAACTTGCCGCGTACCCAGGCATCCTTATAGTTTATCAAAGTCCAGGTTTCTGGGAAGCCCAGCTTGTTCAGCTGAAACTCCGTGGTCGTCTTGAAAGAGCTCATCACGAGCCAGAACAGGGGATATATGGCCATCAGGGTGAAGAACAGCATCACCGCATAGGTCAGGACCATATTGATCCTGGCTCGGGTACTTTTTGTATCTTTGATATCTGCCATGTTACTCCCTCCCGCCGAATTTGCTCTCAGCCCATTTGGTAAGGCCGATGAGCAGGAAACTGATGGTGACCATCACCGTGCTGATGGCATTGGCCAAGGGGTAGTTCGGAGCCCCCTTGAAGGCCTTGTCAAACATATAGACTGAGAGGACGCTGGTCTGGTTTGCAGGCCCTCCTCCAGTCATCACATAGATGAGGTCGAAGCTCTTCAGCGAACCGCTGATGGCCAGGATACAGCTGGTCACTATCACCCCTGAGAGGGCCGGAAGGATGATGTAGCGTAGGGATTGCCCTTCGCTTGCACCATCGATGCGGGCTGCCTCTATGACTGAACTGTCAATCTTCTGCAGGTTTGCCATGAAGATGATCAGATAGGTACCGGTGTACATCCACAGGATGACAAATAGGACAGGAAGAATGGGGTGATTCGACAGCCCATACTCATAAGTCGGCTTGAACAGCCGCACTATCTCAGGAAATGCCCCGTGGGGGGAGAAGAAGGATTTCCACAGGATACCTATGACGACGGTGGAGATGACACACGGCAGGTAGATCATGGTCTGGAAAAAGTCAGTCTTCTTCACCAGACCCCTGTACAACACATAGGCCAGTAAAAACCCAAGCGGTATCTGCCCCAGTACCGAGACAAGCACTATCCACATGTTGTTCTTCAAGGCAAGGTAGAAGTACTCATCGACAAAGAGGTTCTTATACCATTTCAAACCGACGAACTCTATGGGTACCCTACCTCCAAAAATCTTCCCCCCGTTGTAGCTGGTCATGCTCAGCACGATGGAAAAGATGGTGGGGAATGCCATCACAGAGAGGTAGATCACCACAGCCGGCAGTACAAGCATCCAGTACGATCGTTTCTGTTCCTTAATTGCAGAGGAGAGGGTATCTTTCTTGGTCAGTTCCTTACTCATCGCTTTCTCCCACATGGTTCTTTTTGTAGACTCTCTTGCGAGTAGCCTGTTCGATCACATCATCCCAGGTAAAATGCAGCCTGCTCTCAATCTCTGCTAGTTCAGGGACTGCAAACAACTTCTGCAGGAACATCATCGCTGCCCCCTTGGCAACTACGAACTCATCTTCGGAATCAAATATCAGCTTGCAATTGATCTTTTTCAGGATATCGGGGAATTGGGGACAATCGGAGGCAAGCATGGCGGTGATCTTCTTCTCATCGCTGAAGGGCTTGCCATGGATGAACACAACCCTCGGGTCCAGAACAGAGACCACGGGCACCAGGGAGGAGAACAGGTCGATCATCCAGACCCTCCACGCCTCTTCGTCTGTTGCAGACCTGATGAGCAACTCCTCATCCAACCCTGTCTGGCCCACACTGTCACCTCTCCAGGTAAGGGAGCAGAACTCCCCTGCACTGTAGTGTGATCCCCGGTAGACCTTCCCTCCTATGGAGAGGCCGATACCAACACCGATGCCCGATCGGTCGCCAAACTGGTAGTTGCCTTCATGGTAGTCAGCCAGCAGGCACAGGAAATCCCCAAGCTTGATGGTCCGATTGATGGTCATATCCAGCCAGGCAGTGCAGTTGGCGTCGTTCTCGACAAATACCGGTGCGTTGTACCGTTGGGCAAAAAACTCATGGATGTCAAAATGGTGTAGGTTGAACGGCTCGGCATATACGATGACGCCCTTATCAGAGTTTACTATGCCTGGGATGCCAACACAAACTCCAAGCAGGGGCATTCCACACTTTTCCACCCCTTTGAGGGCAAGATCCATAAGGAAGGTGAGGATCCCTTCAAAGCCTACCTTGGGGATGGGCCCCTTTTCCTGGAAAAGCAGGGCACCGCTTATATCCAGGATGACAGCCCTGAAGTGTGAGGGCTGGATATCAAAGCCGACGACACAGCCAAACTTCTCATTGAGCCGAAGTATGATAGGCTTGCGCCCGCCCCGGCTCATACCACTTCCCTCTTCCCCTTCATAGACGACATCGTTGTCTATCAGGGCGGAGATGATGTTGGTCACCGTCGAGCGATACAGGTTCAGCTCCCGGGCTATATCTACACGACTAATGCCTGGGCTTTTCCAAATAAGCTGGGCAACCAAGGAGGTGTTTGCATTCTTCTGAAAGTTGTTGTTGTTTATTCTCATGGCCTTCCCTATACTGAAAGAGAAATTCCCTACCAAGTACGTATCGTACAGTGTGAATCAACACACTCGGTTTGTTTGCTCTTTGTACAAACTAAGACTACCATCTGGCAATCCATCTGTCAACTAAAACATTCCACCCTTGTGAAAACAGTTTGTTCAACGGTTGTACTTGACAGCAGGGGTATCCCATGGTAGGAAGATAGCATGCAAAAAAAGAATACCCATACGGCAAGCGAGCTCTTGATGCCGCTTCCCCACCACCTTGATGAGAAAGAAGGCTCGTTTCGTCTCCATACAGGAAGAACACTTAGTTTCGACCCACTTTTTGAAGATGTAGCAACGCTAGCCACTGAGCAGCTCCATTGTACCATAGGGGGAGAGGATATCCTCTTTAAGAAAGTTGACTCCCTTGAGGGGGAGGAATACCACCTGAAGGTAAGCAGGACGCAGATAGTGATCAAAGCCAGCGAACCCTCAGGTGCCTTCTGTGCACTGCAGACTCTCAGACAGATGGCCCTTGCCAATGACAACACCATCCCGTGCTGCATCATTGAGGACAAGCCGGCCTTCTGCTGGAGAGGGTTCATGCTCGACACCAGCCGTCACTTCTTCTCAGTAGCCTTTATCAAGAAACTCATCGATGTCGCATCGATGCACCACCTCAACCGCTTTCACTGGCACCTCACCGATGACCAGGGATGGAGGATAAAGGTTGAGGGGTATGACAAGCTGGAAACAGTAGCGTCAAAACGAACATTGCTCAACTATACTGATGGCAGGGAGTATGGAGGCATCTACAGTGATGAGGATATCCTGGAGGTCCAGGCATATGCCCACCAGCGTCATATGATGGTGATTCCTGAAATTGAGACGCCCGGGCACGCCTCTGCCCTGCTTGCAGCCTATCCCGAATTCGGATGCACAGGCGGCCCGTACGAAGTGCAGGACCGCTGGGGCATCTTTGATGAGGTGATGTGCGCAGGCAATGACAGCTTGATGCTGTTCCTCAAAGCAACCATAACCAAGACTGTCCAGCTCTTTAGCGATCCCTATATCCACATAGGAGGGGACGAGTGCCCGCACACTGCATGGGAGAGCTGTCCGAAGTGCAACCAGAGAATGGAGAAAGAGGGACTCACCTCGGCCAAGGAACTGCAAAGCTGGATGACCAGCGAAATCTGCAAGATGGTGGAGCAGCAAGGAAAGCGACCCATAGGGTGGGACGAGGTCTTGGAAGGTGCTGAAAAGCTCGGCCTCCCCTCTTCGTTGATCGTCATGTCATGGCGTGGGGACCAGGGTGGCCTTGAAGCGAGCAACCTCGGCCATGATGTCATCATGTGCCCCAATACAGCAGGCTGTTATTTTGACTACCAGCACCTGGACTCCTTTGAGGAACCGGGCAACATCGGAGTCACCTCCATCAGGAAGACCGCTGAGTTCAATCCCGTACCCAAGCAGATTGCCCCAGACAAACAAACGAAGATCCTAGGAGGCCAGGGCAACCTCTGGACTGAGAAGGTGACCAGCTCCCGCTTGGCGGAGTACATGCTCTTCCCTCGCCTCTCGGTGATGGCAGAACGACTATGGAACCCTCAGGACATTACCTCGATAGACGCAAGAAGAGCAAGCCTGGAAAAGAAGCTTACAGCCCTTGATGTTAACCTATACAGGGGAAAGAGCAACTAGGTATTGCAACAGTGGTGCCGATATGGTCTACTAAGACAACACCTTGTGGTGGATTTTCTCTAAACGCAGGCCCTTTTTCCGTTGGAAAGAGGGCCTGCATCTTATAGCTCTTCAAAGGGTTTATACAGATGTTCATACAACTGTCCGACTTTTCCAGTGACATTTTCCGCTGTAAACAGCTTGTCTTTGGGAGACATCAGATAAAAATCGCTTTTCACAGAAACATTTTGGCTCAGTGTTTTTTCTATCGCTCTGATAAAATAGGGGCTGTAAGAGATGAGCACTGACTTTATATCTAATTTTTCTGCTAAAAGAACAAGCAACTTACCAAAGGCGACTTGCCATTCTGGATGCAAGTTCATTTCCGGTTCATCTATGATTAGCAAACTATTTCGGGATAAGGTACCGTTGGCAACAAGACGCCCGATACTAGCAAAGGGCAATATTCCTGAAGCGGTATTCTCCATGGCCATTTGTTTTGTGGGATAGTCATCTTCTACAAACTGCAGGCTTTGTCC
>CAZGOK010000176.1:0-4698 GCA_964527665.1 uncultured Sphaerochaeta sp. | reverse complement strand
TCTGAAGGCTCCTCTGAAAATGTGGTTATTGTATCGCATTACTACGAACTTGCAATGGTAACCAGCAGGGGATTTGAAAGATATATGCTATCAGGTACAATTTTAACAAGTTTTGCAATAAAAGAGCATCGGTACCAAGTATAACTTCCACATTTTTTTCAAAAGGGGACTAATAGAGCATCCAAGGCTTAATTTAAGGAATCTAAGAAAACACTGATGCCCCGGTATGAACCGGAGACTCAGGGAAGAAATCCAAAGAATCAACAGCAAATGTTGTGGGTTCTTTTTTGCTTGGCTGACTCATCATTTTCAAACTCCTCACAATAACCACCAATCTCAAACATCTCCAGAAGACTAACCACCTTTTCTGGTTTCCAGCAATCCAGGACAACCTCCCTATACTTCCTCAAATCAATCAAGCTTGGATAAAGATCGGTACATAGCCTATGGCTAGGAACTCCATCCTGAAGACCCTTCCTCCCAAAGTCTTACTACCATCACTACCCTAACAGATATGTAACTATAGACACCAAGACCCTTGCGAATCAAATGAGACAAAGCATCGCGATAGATATCATTGTCATCAGATAATAAGTTATAAGACTTGGTCCCATACATACATCCCTTTTCAGTCAATGAAGGAATCGGTATTTCCAACGACAGAGCGAATATTTCAGGACAAAACCACCATCCCTTACCCTAATATTTAGCATTTTGTATCACTTCTGTTGCATCACACGTATTGGTGATAATACTGGGAAATTCAAAAGGTAATGATAATCAGGAACGGGGATTGATCGTATAATCACCCAGCCATTAGCACACACTCAGTAAAGTGCAGGATTATTGGCAGAAGCCCCTTCTGCTAAAAAGATAAAATATCCTTTCCCTACCAATTCCCCTCTTCTCCCAGACATATTACGTATGTGCCCTTTTGTCTAAGACTTTTCCATCTTAAAAACATTCACAAAACCACAAATGTGTATACTAATTCGAAAACACCATCTCTGTTGTCATAGGTAACAAAAACTATATTTATTAATAATTCCTTTTATATTATGCTTTTACATATTTTATTTAGATATTACAACAATATAGATTAATTTTTATCTATTGGTATTGACATAAGTCTTTTAAATTCATATTATACGATTGTACTTCGGAAAAAGGTACAAAATCTTGCACGGAAGCTAACACTTCCAATAGGAATTGAAATGAAAAAGAAACTACTACTTGCACTTATATTGGTCATCACTACTTTTGGCCTGTTCGCCGCTACCACTGACAACTTTACTGTTACCACTGTAGTAAACACTGTAGACCTGATGACTATCTCAACCGCCAAATACACAGGAACTACCGTCTCTACCTTTGATGCCCTTACCCCTTTTACCACACTGGGAGTCACCTCTGGCGGAACACAAACCGTCAACGCTTGGTTGTCTACCCTATCAAACAACAGGGCAGGCTTTACTGTAACTTTAAAAGCTTCGGCAATGACAAGTTCCATCTCAGGACAGGCCAATGCCTACATCAACTAAACGGTCAGCAGTAACACAGCTTCCGTAACAACCAACGGCGGCACAACAGTCACCGCAGCAAACCCTGTTGTAACGTTCCCTTCCTTGACCGAGGTTACCTCAACTTCCAACAAGATCAACCTCACTGTAAACCAGGGTGACTTCGATAAAGCCCTCTCCGGCTCCTACACAGGTACAGTCACCTTTGTCTACACTGCCAACTGATCAACACAACCGTCTATCAGCAAAAGGCCTCTTTGGAGGTCTTTTGCTTTTCTTCAGACTGACTTCTATTCTGATAAACCAAAAATCCTGTACACAGACCCCCCCCATCAACAAAACATTGCCGCCTCTCGGCACTTAACTGCCTCTAAAGCCACAGCGCTAGCAGTTACTCCTGGTTCATAGAGAATACCAGAAGATCAGGGGCAGCTCCTATAAAAGCATAAGCTGCATGGAAAATCTTTCACAAATCATAAAGCCAGATCATATCCTTCAAGCCTATACCTTCTTTACCATGATAGAGATCTCCTTTTTTAGCCCTATCAATCGAAAGCCCTCATATTATCTAAAAACTATTCGAACAAAGTCAAATTAGTAGGCAAACATATGTCAAACTTGGAACAAACATGGCCATTTGTGTGGATTAAATTTAATCTTTTATTTCCCTATTAGTAAAACAAGATGTAACTACCCCATGTATTGTCACATGTATGTAAAGTTTAACTATCTACTATATCTATATATAGTAGATATTTAACAACTTTATTAAAAAACTTAATTATTTTTATGAATTTTATTCAAATAGGTATTGACATAAGTCCTCCTAATCAGTATTATACAGATGTGCTTAGGAAAAGGCACACGAAACTAAATCTTGTACAGGAGCAACCCTCCTTAAGGAACACAACATGAAAAAGACTATTATCGCTACCCTCGCAATCTTGATCATCGCCTCAGTCAGCATCTTTGCTGTAACAGATACATTTGATGTAACAACCACAATCACTGAAATCGGACATGTAAAAGTTTCATCTGCCATAATCGCAGGTAACACTCTTTCCGACTTCACTGCTTCCGGTAATTTCACAGAACTAGTAGTAGAGGCCAGCGGCACACAGGACTTTAGTGCTTACTTGACCACTCTCTCAAACAAGAGAACTGGATATGAAGTCACCATGAAAGCAACTTCAATGAAAAGCCTAGCTACTCCCACCACATATATTGATTACACTGTTGGATGTGGAACTGGATCCATTACCACTACTGGTGCTACCACTTCAACCACTCCCATAAAAATTGTTGATGTAAACTCCCTGACCCAGCTCACTGGAGCTTCTGAAGAAATCACCCTCAGCGTTGATGCAACCACCTATGACAAAGCAGTATCTGGTGGCTATTCCGGGACTGTGACCTTCACCTTCAGCGCTACCTAATACCAAGCAACTCCTCTATTCAATTGTCTGTCCACAGAGGCCTCCTAACCAGGAGGTCTCTTGTTTAGTATGAGCCTCCTTAGCTTTCTATCAGGGATATCCCTGCCACCACTTCTAGGGATAGAGATCTCTGGAAATGCTTAGCTGCAAGCCTTTTCACACTACCATAGGGAACTTCTTTGGGTCCTCCACAAACTTCTCCAAGCTTGCAATAAGAAAGGTGAGGTTTGGTGAGCCTTCCCTACCGTTGGCCAACGCACCATCAATGAAAGGTATCAATACCCCGGGTAAGCCCTGGATCCAGGAGGCCTTACCTCCTTTTTCGCCCCAAGAGGCGGAATATCGCACCTTGCTTTCCCGACACTCACTCCGCAATGGAACCATGGTACGCTTCCGCTGCTCTCGCTTCGTTGGGGAACGGCACTATCTGACACTGGAAGCCCAAGACTCCGTCTCGTTGCTTGTTTCGTGCATAGCGATACTTCAGGCATTGAGCATCCCCAGTTGGTGACGACAGCTCTCTGTCCGTATCCCAAGCAATAGGAGAAAGGATTCCCTTCTCATTGATCATTGCTGTCATCCTATATTATTCATATCTGCGTATCAGGAATGCAAGATCTATATGAATGTCAGCTACGTCAAGATGGCTGCCAAGCTTTCTCCTGTCAAGTCTGGTTGGCCTCCAAAAGCGATACTTCAGGGACAGTCCCAATACAAAACCTAGCCAAAAAGTCAAGATTGTTCTCAAACCTATGTCAAACAGATGATATATATGGCTAATTTCATGAGTTTCAATCTTGTAGAAAAACTTGATGCATGCAGATATTCAAAGATATACGCTAAAGTTGACATAAGTAACTAAAATCATAGTTCTTATTAATTTGTTGTAATATAGTAAATTGTATTTTTTTGATTAATAATATATATTTAATTATATTGTTTTTTGGATAAGTATTGACATAAGTCTCTTAAGTTATTATCATACGGTTGTACTTCGGAAAAAAGTACAAAAACTTGCACGGAAGCTAACACTTCCAATAGGAATTACCATGAAGAAGACCTTACTACTTGCTGTACTCATATTACTTATAACAACATCAGCTGCATTTGCCGCAACCACTGATAACTTCACTGTTACAACCGTTGTCGGAAACGTAGACCTGATGACCATCTCGACCGCCAAATATACAGGAACCACCGTATCAACCTTTGACAATCTCACCGCATACACAACACTTCCCATTACCTCAGGCGGAACACAAACCGTAAATGCATGGCTGTCAACTCTCTCCAACAACCGAGCCGGCTTCAGCGTGAACATGAAAGCCTCTGCTATGAAGAGCTCCATCTCAGGACAAGCTGATGCCTTCATCAACTATACTGTCAGCTGTAACACAGCCTCGGTTACCACCAGCAATGGAACAGAGGTCACAGCGACAAACCCTGTGGTAGCCTACTCCTCCTTGTCCCAAGTCACCTCAACCTCCAACAAGATTGCCCTCACTATCAACCAGGCAGACTTCGACAAAGCAGTCTCTGGCTCCTACACTGGAACCGTTACCTTTATCTACACAGCCAACTGATCGAAACACATATCTATCAGTTTTCAAGGCCTCCCAAGTGGAGGTCTTTTGCTTTTCTTCAGACTGACTTCTATTCCGATAAACCGAAAAGCCTGAATACAGAACCCCCCATCAACAAAACATTGCCGCCTCTCGGCACTTAACTGCCTCTAAAGCCAC
>CAZGOK010000175.1:0-4739 GCA_964527665.1 uncultured Sphaerochaeta sp. | reverse complement strand
CATTTTTTCATTATTGACTCTTGGGCCAATTTTCCAGAATCTATTCTTCTAGTTAAAAGGTATGTGTGCAAATCCTTCTCAAATACTACATCGCAAAGCGCACCCTTCATAAACAGTGATTTTTGCATGAAAATGGAGGAAAGTATGTAGAAGTGCTTACACTCTTTACAATAGCCGGCAGGTATCAGAATAGAGGAAAGACTTTTTCCATCAAATGATCTTGTAAGTAGTTCGGCTTGGATGGGCAGTAGCGTATGGTTTTTGTTTGAACAGTTGAACGTCTGGACCCTGACAATGAAGTCTTGGGGCTTGATGAGAAAATCACTATTGCCTGTAGTCGGGGAATGATGCTGGTCAGATGGAGTTTGGGGTATCCGTAGTAACTTCTCCACTCTTCGCTTCCAATGTATCCATTGGGTATCGCTCAATAGTTCAGGCACAACGGCCCCTTTCATCTGTTCAAGATCTCTCGGGTCAAACCCATTTTCTTTGATGATTCTCACCGATAGTTTAGGGCTTTCAATCATAAACTTTCTTACAGGGTTCAGTGTATCACGATATCTCTTAAGAATTTCAATATGTAGATCTGAAACTGGCTTGACATTACGGATAACAAAATCATTTTCATAGAAGTAATAATCTTCAGGGTCATCAGGAACATCAAGGAATAATCCATCCTTTTTTACGATGGCAATCTGACCAAAGAAATCTTTGCCATTTTCAATTAGGTGTACATAGCCACCTTTTTCAAATGTGTTTTGAAAATACCTGCTTTTCCTTGATTGCTTGTTAGCACTGTGTTTTCCCTTCAACGGATTCCTAGAGTGTGTATCACCTTTTGCCAAGCCAAAATCCCCCTTTCAGTATGTGATAGATTGCGCATAGCACTCCCTTCCACAGAAGGTAGGTGCTATGCATTGCCATGATTCTACACTAGCATATCCAGAGTTGATGAACAAGAATTGAAACAATGCTTGCTCACGTTGGCCAGGAGGGCTAGGATAGCCCTATGGAACAACAGGGAGCTGTCCTCCGGGAACAACGGCAGTATGATGTACATAACCAATCCTCCTGGTATGAAACTGAGGATTGTAACCTCATCCTGGATACTTTCTGCTTTGACCCTGTTGGTTATCCCATCTTCAGTTATGAACTCTACACCTCGTTTCAGAACCGGGTGATGCAGACAGGCAAGCCTGTGTTTCGCTTTCTTGTTGATGATAATCAAAAGGATATCCTTCCTTGGATTGAGAAAACCATCGAATTCCCTGTAGCCTACCATACCCTGCGGGACCGCGAGCTCTCTGTTGCTGACTCCACACCCTTGGAGCACTTCTTTGAACAACGCTTCTGTGAAGTCTATGGTCCTGATGCCACCAAGTTTCTCGCTAGGGAGTATCCTATAACCAGCAGAAGTGGAAATCCCTTCTTTTTTGATTATGTCGTTGAGTACCTCGATGGAACCAAGGTTGCCATCGAGGAGAACGGAGTGACCTATCACCATCCTTTGTTGACTGGGAAAGAAGCCTATCGTCACCAACTGGAGAAGCAGAACACTGCTTCCTATATTGGTATGAAGGTATTCAGGTTCTCCTCCATGGATTGCCAATTTCCCTCTTTTGTCGATGACCAGATCATCCATTTCTTTGGTGACCGACGTCTTTTCAGAAGGGTGGGGATGTCTGTTTCACGCCCTGTTCGATTATATGATCATCAGCAAGAAGCTCTCCAAGATATCAAAGCATTGCGTGAGGCTAGCTCTGCTTCCCAGGCAGTGCTGCAGGTTTTCCCAACTGCCACAGGAAAATCAAAGATAGTTGAAGAGGACCTTCTCTCCTACCTGTCTGAACATCCCTCATCCAGAGTCCTGATAGTAGGACCTACTGTGCGCATAGTGCAGGATTGGCTGCAACGGCTTGATAAGCTCTTCAGAGGTAGTTCTATCACCTACGGTGCTAGCAGTACTCATCAGGTGCTGGTAGGCACCTACCAGCTCCTGTGGAGCCTTGCAGGCAAGCTGGACCCTGACTTCTTTGCCTATATTGTGGTCGATGAAGCCCACCATGCAGTCTCACCTGTACTGAGACGATCACTGCAGTACTTCCAGCCACACTTTCTCATTGGCCTGACAGCTACCCCAGACCGCCTTGATAGGAGGCGACTTGAGGATGTGTTTGGGACCTACCGCACCTCCCTGGACCTACGCCAAGCCATCGACAAGAAGATAGTTGCTGATGTACGTTCCTTTCGTATCGAAACCAACCTCGATCTTTCAGAGGTGCGGTTCAATGGCCGTGAGTTCGTCAATGCTGACCTGGAACGAACCCTGCGTGTCGATTCACGCAATCATCTGATAGTATCGATACTTAAGCAGTATTTCTCCCAAGGGCAGAAAGGCATCGTCTTCTGCGTTAATGTGGCACACACTAAGGAGATGGAACGCCTGTTGCTGGCATCTGGTATAGAAGCAAAAGCAGTCAGTGGTGAAACCAAGAAAGTGGAAACCGTAATAGAGCGCTTTCGCAATGGATCAATACAGTTCCTTTGTAGTTGTAACCTGCTTAATGAAGGGTGGGACGTCCCAGAGCTTGAAGTCCTGGTTATGGCCAGACCTACCATCTCGAAGGTCCTCTACATGCAACAACTCGGAAGGGGACTGCGACGCACACCACAGAAGCAAGAGCTCTTTGTCATTGATGTGGTGGACCAGTATGGGGCCTTGGCACGACCATGGTCCTGCCATGCCCTGTTCGGTAATCCTGGGTATGTTCCCTTCGGTCTTGTTACCAGGACCTATGCCCCTGGGGACACCATAGACGTCTTAGGGTTGTATGAAACGGTACGCGCCCTTATTCCTGTTGATATCCTCACCTTTGAGAATCAGTATGAAGGATACCTTGATGCCGAGCAGGCAGCGAGGGGCTTGTATGTGGGCACTTCCACCCTGAACAGATGGGTTGCCAAAGGACAGGTCCAGGCAGACCTGGTCCTGAGCTTTGGATCGAGGAATATCTACTACTTCACAAAGGAACGATTGGAAGAGATCAGGGTCAGCAAGGGCTTGGCTGTGCACAGTGATGAGACTCTCAAACAAGACTTCCTCGCCTTCCTGGAAGAGAAAAACTATACTTTCTCCTTCAAGATGGTCTTTATGCTCGGTATGTTGGAACAAGCCGACTACCAAGGGGAGGTGAGCATAGACAAGGTTCTTGGCTACTACCAAGCATTCTACCTGAAACGGCTGGACAGAAAAATCCCTGTAGATCGGAAGGGGTGTATCTACACCCGCGAATACCTTGATGACACAATCCTTTTGAAGCGTAACATGCTGGAAAATCCCTTTGAGAAGTTTGAGCGAAAGCGGTTTGTCTATTACTCCAAAGACCTTGGCCTGTTGGCTTTCCATAGCCAACTTTGGAAACAGGTTGACAACAAAGAGAAGCAAACCATAAAGGACCTCTTGCAAAAGAACCTTAAATCCTATTATGAAGAGCTAGGAGGTCTGGCCGATGACTGATTCTTTCCACTACTACGATACCCATGCACACCAATATGTAAAAACTACGGTTGGAGTGGACATGTCTGATCAGTATGCGATGTTTCTTACACTCCTAGCACCTGGTTCATCGATTCTTGATGCAGGATGCGGTAGTGGGCGTGACAGTCTGGTCTTCAAGCAGAAAGGGTTCACTGTGGAGGCTTTTGATGCATCAGAGGCTATGGTTGAGAATACTTGTTCCCTTGCACAAATCCCTGTTCGCAAGCTCCTGTTCCAGGAGATGGACTATATCAATAGATTTGATGGCATTTGGGCTTGTGCCTCTCTGTTGCATGTACCAAAGCAGGAGCTCAAGGCTGTATTCACTCTTCTGGCTCAAGCTCTCAAACCAAAAGGATTTCTTTACTGCTCGTTTAAGAACAGGGAAGAGGACTTTGAAAAGGATGGGAGGGTATTCACCTGCTTCACCCCTGCATCAATGCAGAAATTCATACAAGGCCAAGATAAATTCTCACTGATAGAGATGAAGGTATCGGCAGATGGTAGGGTAGGAAGAGAGGATGAAGGATGGGTGAATGTGGTGCTGCAGAGGTGGTAAATAAATACAGTGTTTCAACACTCTACTAGTCACTCCCTTTACAAAATCCCCTCCAAAGTTGATCCTTGTCTAAGACGTGATTTATGGGTAACCCCTACTTGCTGACGTCAATAAACAACCTGCTAAAACGGAGGATCCATCGATATGTTTTATGTATTATCGAATATGCCCCATTCGTTTAAGCAGGACCACTACTGTTTTGTTGGAGGCATCATATCCAAAAAAAGATGAGGTTTCCTGTTTGTAAAAATGTATCAACCGGATGTGTGTTGTGCCGGTCAGAAGCGTATCACCAATGATCGTCAATTAGGAGAAATATATGGACAAGTCACCTCTTAGTGAAAAGAAAGACCTCACTCACTCAGTAACCCTTCATATCCCCCATTCTTCAACCCATATCCCTGATAGTATACAGGGCCAGTTCTTGCTTGATGCTGAACAACTGTACCAGGAACAGCTGAAGATGGTTGACCGATATACTGATGAACTGTTCGTCAGTAAGGGCTATCCTCGCATTGTCTCCAAGGTATCTCGACTGGTTTGTGATATGGAACGCTTTTCTGACGACACCAAAGAGCCGATGGCCCTGGTTGGTATGGGCATGATCTACGAAAAGACCCATGACGGAAAACAACTTAGAAG
>CAZGOK010000174.1:0-4772 GCA_964527665.1 uncultured Sphaerochaeta sp. | reverse complement strand
TGGTCGCATTGAATCCGAAAGGTAGCAACGAGAAGACCCCGGCACCCATCTGGCGAATAAAACCTGCACGAAGCAGATATTCATATCCCTTGCTGTCTGCACTGTTTGGTGCCTCGCGAAGGGTTTTGGAAAATTGATTGGACATGCGCATGCTGTTGTGTCTCCTCTTTAGCTAGAACAGGAGCCATTGTAGCAAAACAGCCCTCTCTTCTCAAGGTATATGGCAAAGGAAGCTTTAACACTTTATCTGATGCATGCTATACTCGCCCCATGGATATCAGCAAATATGAGAAGGAACGCAGGCAAGTTGCAGCGTTCATGACCCGTCTGTATGATCGTCAGCTCACCACTGCCAGCGGTGGAAACATCAGTTTACGCATAAGTGATGAGCTGTTCTGCATAACCCCCTCCGCCTTGGACAAGGGGTTGCTTACCTTTGAAGAGATAGCTGTGGTGACCATAGAGGGCAAGAGCCTCACCCCACACCTCCCTTTGAGCATAGAAACTGAGATGCACCGTCTCACCCTCATTGCCCGGCCGGACTGCCGTGCCATCGTCCATGCCCACCCCACCTACACCTCAGCCTTCACCGCCATCACCAAGGAGGGCAAGTGCGCCATCGACACCACCATGATAGCCGAGTCCTTCTATATCCTTGAAACACCGGTGATGGTGCCCTACCGCCTGATGGGAACCGTCAATCTTGCCGAGCAGGTCGCCATGCAGGCTTTTGACCACTCGGTGCTCCTATTGGAGAACCATGGGGCAGTCGCCCTGGGAAAATCCCTGCTTGAAGCCTTTGATAAGATGGAGCTGCTGGAGCGTGCGGCCCAGATGACCACCATCGCCATACAGATGGCCAGGGCGGGCTATGATGTCTCTACGTTGGATGATGCGCGATGTGAGCAGCTGATGCGTATGAAATATGGAAACAAATAAAAGGAGAAAGCAATGCTGGATGTAAAAGAACTGAAGCAGATAGCTTTGGAGATTCGAAAACTCACCATTGAAGAGATTGGTAATTTCGGATCAGGACATATTGGGGGGAGCATGTCCATTGTTGAAATGCTTACCTACCTCTATTACCATGAGATGAGAATTGACCCCTCCGATCCCAAGAAAGAAGATCGTGACCGGTTTGTCTGTTCGAAAGGCCATGCCGGCCCTGCAGTCTATGCAACCCTTGCAAAGAAAGGCTATTTTCCCCTTGAAGAGCTGAAGACGCTCAACCAAGGTGGGACCAACCTCCCAAGCCACTGTGACATGAACAAGACCCGTGGCGTTGACTTTACCGGAGGATCCTTGGGCCAGGGCTTCAGTGCCGCTATCGGCATAGCCTTGGGTCAGAAGATCCGCAAGATCGAGGCGAATACCTTTGTCGTTATCGGCGATGGTGAGAGCCAGGAAGGTCAGATCTGGGAAGGAGCTGCAACAGCTGCACAGTGGAAGCTCGGCAACCTGATAGCCTTCACTGACTTTAACCGCCTCCAGCTTGACGGCTATACATCCGATATCGTCAGCATGGAGAATCTCGATACCCGTTGGCTCGGCTTCAACTGGCATGTACAGCGCATCAACGGGCATGACTATGCCCAGATCGACCGTGCTGTCCAGATCGCCAAGAGTGTTCTTGACCGCCCCAGCATGATCATCATGGACACGGTGAAATCCTATGGTTTCATCCCTGGTGAAACTACCACTGCCAACCATAGTATGGCATTCGACTCGAAGGTTGCCACCAAGGCTGTAGAGGACCTCTATGCCCGTGAAGGAGGACAGATATGAGAGATACCACCACAATCGACAATATGAGGGACGCTGTCATGGCAGCTGTCAACGACCTTGCAAACGAGCACCCCGAAGTGGTCATGCTTGATGCGGATCTTTCCAGTTGCATCGGGTCGACCTCCTTTTGCAGCATGCATCCCGAAAATTTCTTCAACTGTGGAATCGCTGAGGCAAACATGATCGGCGTGGCCGCAGGACTCGCCTCCATGGGGCTGGTCCCCTATGCCCACACGTTTGGCTGCTTTGCAACCAGAAGGGCCTATGACCAGTTCTTCCTCTCCGTAGGGTACACCGGACAGGTGGTCCACGTAATAGGTAGCGACCCCGGCATTACCGCCCAGCTCAACGGTGGCACCCATATGCCTTTTGAGGACATCGCACTCATCCGCCAGATTCCTGGTGTAATCATCCTCGACCCCAGTGATGCCCAGAGTCTGTACGAGCTGATGAGGCAGGCCTATGACCTGAACAAGAGCTCCTACACCCGGGCTGCCAGAAAGGGCGCGAGCCATCGCTATCCTGTTGGCACCAAGATTGAACTGGGCAAGGGCATCGAGCTTGCCAAGGGCGAGGATGTGGCCATCATTGCAACCGGAGAAGTCATGGTCAATGCAGCGGAGAAGGCTGTCGAGGCACTTGCCAAGAAGGGCATCAAAGCTACCTTGGTTGACCTGCATACCATCAGGCCCTTGGACTACGACCTTATCACCGAAGTTGCCAAACGCTGCAAGCGTGTGCTTGTATGCGAAAACGGACGTTATGCTGGTGGGGTAGGTGAGGCTATTGCCGGATTCCTGGTTAAGACCAATCCTGTTCCCATGGACTTTATCTCCGTAGGAGAGCAGTTCGGTGAGGTAGGAAAGCTTGATTACCTGGCTAAGGTGTTTGGCTTCACTGCTGAGAATATTGAGCAGAAGGCTGAAGCTCTCCTCAAGCGCTAGATCTGTAGAGAAAAGAAAAGCGAAGAAAAGCGAAGAAAACAAAAGTAGAGAAGAGAAGAGTATATTCACCAGGCCAGAGGAACATGTTCCTCTGGCCTGGTTTTGGGTAGCCTTAAGGAGCTGTTTTATGAGCTTGTTGTCTTGCTTGTATGGTATGTCTTGCTTTGGGTTTCATACTCTGGTTTTCTGACCCTAGCACAGTTCCCTGTTGCCATGTGAGCAATCCATGCTACAATCCCCACCATGAAGATTCAATTGGAAACCATCCCTGTCTGGGACGGAGTTAAGAGTGGAAGCGAATGCTATATCTGTGACCTGATGGCCGAAGCCCAACGCTATGCCATCTCCTTCTATCTGGGAAGCTCGGTCATGAACCCTGAGACCAGGGTGCGCGTCAATGAGCATGGCTTTTGTTATAAGCATGCCCAGATGTTGGTTGCAGCCCAAAAGCCCCAGGGCGTAGCCCTGATGACAGATACCTACCTGGCGATGACCCGAAAGAAGTTTGAAGGCTCGTTCAATGAACTGTTGGGTGCCAAGAGTGCAAGGCAGGCAAAGAAGGCCATCGATCATTTCAGCTCTGACTTGGAAAAGCGTGAAGCGGGGTGCCTGATTTGCACCTCGATGCAGGACCGCCTCGTGCGCTACTGCTACACCACAGCCTATCTCTGGGGCGAAGACCAGGAATTCAGGGTAGCCCTGTCAGAGAGCAAGGGGTTTTGTCTCCACCACTTCCAAGGGTTGCTCACGCAGTCTAAAGAGGCCTTGAGCCCTACAATTCAACCGGAGTTTGTCCGCGCCCTTACCCAACTGGAACTGACCAACCTGGACCGCATAGCCAAGGATGTCTACTGGATGACCCAGAAGTACAAGTCGGAGAACATGGATAAGCCTTGGAATGGGTGTGAGGATGCCCACAAGCGTGGCATGAATAAGATGACCGGCAGAAGCCGCGTCATTGATCCTCTGAAGTAGGAGCAGGAGCGATCTTGCTCTTGCGCTTCTTCTTGTTCTGGATGTTCAGTGATAGCTGCAAAGGGCTCTCTTCTTGCGCAAGCTCGCGCTGCTTGAGAAGGGACGAGGTATGCCCGCTCCTGCTGAAGTGGTAGTAGTCCAGCCTCTCGCCATTGGCATGATAGATAAGTATGTAATCTTTCTGGCTTAGGAAGGCTACTCCAAGTACAAGAGAGCAGCCCTCCTCTTCCAGTTTGTGCAGAGCCTCTATCTGCTGTTTGCTCAGGTAGTCCTGATTGAACAGGATGGCCAAGGGCCTGCTTTCCTCCCTGTCATGAAGCAGGATATCGGCTTTGCTCTCCTTGGCAAGGGCAAACAGGTCGACCTTCATCTTCTGAGGAAGAGAGAGGTAGCTCCTGCTGCTAGTATCCAGGGAGAGGCCGAGCACCCTGCACAGGGTCCTGTGCAGGTGCGTGGCGAAGGTGTGGGCAATACTCACCTTGGCCTTGGGCCAGGTGAAGAGCTGTGCATCATCCTCGATGAGGTGTTTCAGAGCCTCTTCAAACGCTTCAAACAGCTGGATGTTTGTGTATTGCCTACTCATCGTCTCTCCTATTTGAAATCCACTGACCAGTGCATCTCACTTACCTTGGAGATGGTCTGGTAGATGGAACAGTACCTGGTGGCAGTTTCAAAGGCCTTGAGGAACTTCTTCTCATTGTTGGTCCCTGTTGCAGTGGCCACGACAGAGCAGTATTCCAAGGTGGTGGGGCTATCCTCACGCTTGGTCCCATCAACTTCAAGCGATACATGCTCCCAGGATACCTTCATCTTGACGGCAAGATCGACAAAGGTGGCGAAAAGACACCCTGCAAGGGCTCCTAGGAGGTAGTCATAGGGAGCTGTCGCCCCAAATTCATAGGTCGCCCCCTTATCGGTAGTGAACTGGTAGTGATCCGGTACGAAATCAGCACGTATATGTTTTTTGCTCATAATAAACTCCTTGGTACCCGATACTATAGTAATATATGCTATTTTTTTCCAGTGGAGTCCGCTTTGCCTGGGTTAACATGGACCATGCAGTGCTTT
>CAZGOK010000173.1:0-4774 GCA_964527665.1 uncultured Sphaerochaeta sp. | reverse complement strand
TAAGCTCTATCATTGAGGGCCCTTACATTTTCAAAACTATATACACTAATTGATAAATGTAAAACAAATTCAAAAAAATACTGAATAGTTCCTATTTATTCTTACCCATTTAATCTTTTTCTTTGCATCGGTAGTTAATTCTAGGATATGATGCAGTGTAAATACACGTGGGAACCAAAGATTGAAACAGAAATTCTTGCACAAACTAGGCCTTCAACATAGAGATATCCTCACCCCAAAAAACTATATCATAGGTGTCGTGCTCTTTGCCCTTGGCACCTTCATCGTGTTCTTTTCCTACCAAAACATCGCACGCTCGTATGATAGGCGAGCCTTGAGCACAGTACAGGCCTTATCGACAGCCCTTGATACAGAAGAGCTGCGTTCCCTGACAGGACTTGAAAGCAATTATACTACAGACTCCTATCTTGCCATGAAAAAACGGTTGTCCCATGCCTATCTGGCTACGCGTGATGCCCGTGGGGCATACTTCTTCACCATCTGTGATGGCTCCATCTATTTTGTCGTTGGTTCTGAGCCACTTGGCAGTGAGACAACCTCCCCCTCAGGCCAATACTACACTGAGGCACCTCCTGAGGCGTATCAGCTCTTCAGCGAAGGGCAGCCGCTCATGACGAGGGCTTATGCAGACCGTTGGGGCAACTGGGTCAGTGCCTATGTCCTGCTCCCTTCAGAGGAGGGGCAGATTCCCCTTGCCTTTGGTCTGGATTTCACCTCCTCTAGTTTTTATAGCCACGCAAAGGCAAAGGCGATAGGTGTTGCCTTTATAATGCTGGCTTTGCTCGCTTTGTTCTTGTTGGCATCCCTGGCCTTGAAAAACAACACTTTGCTTGAAAATGAGAAGACAAAAGCCAATGAAAAGGCCGCCCTTATCAAGGCTCTTCAGCGCAAGGAACGGCAAGAGAGTATGTTTTTGGAGACAACACTGCAATCGCTTGGTGAGGGTGTCATCTCTGCAGATACTGAGGGTAGGGTGGTCCTTATGAACCGGATGGCTCAGAATCTGACAGGGTGGAGCTTGTCTGAGACGAAAGGCAAGCCACTTAGGGATGTCTATCGCATCGTTGATGGCCTGACCCACATCCCCTGTGATACGAGCTGGCCCTATACTGTGCTTAAGACCGGTCTTCCCATCAAGGGTGAGAAATTACCGGCAAAACTGGTCCAAAAGAGTGGCAGCCTGCTCTCCATCGAAGATATGGTATACCCCATCATCGATGAAGAGAAAAAGGTGACAGGTGTTGTGATTATCTTTATTGATGCTACCGAAAAATTACAAAAGAAAGATGAGCTTCTCTTCCTCAGCACCCATGACAAGCTTACAGGCCTGCTCAACAGGCAAGCCTTCTACGAAAAACTTCATGAACAGGATGTTTCCAAAAACTATCCGCTGGTGCTTATGCTCCTGGATATCAATGGCTTGAAGCTGATCAATGAGGCGTATGGGCACGCAACAGGGGACTCCCTGCTCAATGAGATAGCCATCATCCTGCAGCGGCCTTGGCACAAGGGACAGATGGTTGGCAGGGTCGATGGCGATGAGTTCGCCATCTTCTTCCCCAATGCAGGCGAAGAGACCGCACGGAGGGTTTCTCTTGAGATTCAAGAAGCATTGGCTGAACAGGCCTTCATGGGGTATGCCCTTACCATCTCGCATGGGTATGCAAAGAAGGAGTATGCCCAGACAACCATAAGCGAACTGCACAAAAGGGCTGAAGACGATCTGTTCCGCAACAAGTTTGTGGAGAATCAGAGTGCCCGACAAAAAATGGTAGACCTGCTGCTGCAGTCCCTCTTCAAGAAAAGCATGCGCGAGATGGAGCACAGCAAGCGCGTCGGGTTGTTGGCGCGTCGATTTGGAGAGTACCTTGGATTCTCCAAAGATGAGCAGGATGCCCTTCATACCGCCGGGGTCATGCATGACATCGGTAAGATTGCAGTCTCCAGTAGGATTCTCAACAAGGAGTGTCGCCTTGACAGTGAAGAGTGGAAAGAGATTCAGCGACACCCTGAGATTGGATTCAACATCCTCAGCTCGGTCAACGAGTATGCCCCCATAGCCGAGCAGGTGCTCTGCCACCATGAGCGCTGGGATGGCAACGGCTATCCCAACAAGATAGCGGGGGACCTGATCCCACTCTACTCCCGGATCCTCGCCCTGTGCGACTCCTATGATGCAATGACCTACTTAAGGACCTATAGAAGTGAGGTCTCCTCTGAAGAGGCTATCGCAGAGATAGGGCGCTGTAGCGGTTCGCAGTACGACCCGAGCTTCGCCCCCCTGTTTATCAAGATGATACGAGAAATGGCCTGATAGGTATGCATCGTAGTTTTATCACAGCAGGGAATTGGAATAGGGCTTACGTACAATAGAGATACAATAGATGAAGTGACCTGCGGTTTTGTAAATCGTGGATTCACCTGCCCTAAGGGAGGCTACCACATACAAGGTGCAAGTCACTTCACCCCTATCATAAAACAGTCTCTTTGCAGTGTCCAGTGTGGAAAAGGGTGCCTGTCTGCCCTGTAACCATCAATATTCCCTCTCCTGTTCTCCCAAAGGGGATGATGGACAAGCTCTTATCTAAAGGAATTCTATTTGAACGGTCGCCTGAGCTCCAGTTCATCCAAAGAGAACATTGCAATGGCTCCTTTTACAAGGTGATCACAAAATCGGTCATTGCATTGCAGAATCCCCCAGGAAACTTATCAACGGATCCAGTAGCCACGACCATGATATGATGGCCCACATCAGAGGCTTGCGTGGTGTAGGAGAGGCTTGTCTCTCCTATGATCTCTTCTCTATCCTCATAATCATCAGGATCGACGCGGTACCACGTGTACGTCAGGGCATCGAGGATAGGTTCGTCAGAATTTGCCCTGTCCAAGACAGTGAATTCAGCCTCAATGCCAAACCCAACATGGGGACTAATTACTCCTGTATGGAACATGGAATAATCCAAGGACCAGGTAATGTACACATTGACCATGCATTGGGTTGCAGACACTATGTTTGAGAACTGTCCATCATAGGTGCCGCCATGGATTGCAAGTCTGAAATACCCTTCAGTAGAGGGTGTGGGGATGTGATTCTCAAGCCCTGTGCCCTCGACCATCTTTATTACTCCCTTCATTCCCTCCGCTTTTATTTGCCATAAGGGAAAAAATGTATGCTATGATTATTCCAATGGCTTGTTCTGATCAGGTGGATTGACCTTTGGGAAGCTATTTCCTCAAGGGTGGTCTGATCGGACAAGGGATGCTTTGGGGTGATCATGTGCCTGCGATGAGGGCTTAGGCTCAAATTCATACTTTTTACTCCAAGCAAATAAGGCAATACCGTTTTGATGCTATCAAGACGTATGAAAGACAAAGGGGAGTATGCAATGAAAAGAACTATCAGGATCATCTGTATCGTCACCAGTTTCCTTTTGATGGGAAGCATGCTGTTTGCTGCCGGAGCGCAGGAGAAGGCACCGAAAGAAGCTTCCAAGGTAATGGAAGAGAAGGTATCCCTGTATGCCAGCATCACGGCTATCGAGCCGATTCTTGCTGCATTCCAGGAAGACACGGGCGTCCTTGCTGAGAATACCCGTCTGTCCACATCCAAGTTTGCCTCAACGGTTCTCACCGAGTTCCAAGCCGGCAAGCTGGCCGCTGACGTTGTCCAGGCACCGCTGCCTGTGATGGAGATTCTCAAATCCTACGGTGTCATCGAGGATTATTTCTCCCCTGCAGCCCAGTCCTATCCCGAATGGGCAAGGAACAACAAGGGCATCTACCAGTTCGGCATCGAGTATGTCGCCCTGATCTACAATACCGAGCGTGTGGCACCTTCTGATGTTCCCAAGCGCTATGAGGACCTCACCCATCCGAAATGGATGAACAAGATTGTCATGGCAAACCCTGGCAACCACGCCACCACCATCTCCTGGCTGGTCGGACTGAAGGAGAACAATGTTTTCGGCTCCGATGCCAAATGGATGGATTTCCTCAAGGGCCTAGCGGCCAACCGTCCTATGTTCGTAGCATCCTTCGGACCCACTCCTGCCCCCATTGAAAGCGGTGAGAAGCTTATCGGCATCTCGATGCCCAAGTACATCATCACCAAGGCTCCGGCACCTCTTGCTTGGGCTCAGGTCGAGCAACCCATACTTGGCTCACCCAGGGCAATCGGCATCACCACCTCCGCCCCTCACCCCAATGCAGCCGCAGCTTTCATGGAGTACTGGCTCTCCGACAAGGCGATGAGCCTGCTCGCTGACAAGGTAGGCGAGTATGTGCTTACCCCAGGGGTATTCCCCCCCATCGATGGCATCGAAAAGGCAAAGGTAATTCCCATTAGAGACCTTTCTGATGAGGAACTGCTGAAATGGGGTGCTGAATTCGAAAAAATCTTTGCACTGTAAGACAAAACACAAAAACAGGGGAAGCTTCTCATGGAAATTCAAATTCGAGGACTTAAGAAATACTACTATTCTGAGGGAAAGACCATCAAGGCTCTTGATGACGTGAATCTGACGATTCCCGCCAACAAGATATTCACCCTCCTTGGACCGAGCGGATGTGGAAAGACAACTCTTTTGCGCAGTATCGTTGGCTTGGAAACCCCTGATGAGGGGGAGATAACCATCGGCGATACAGTTGTGTGGTCGAGTGAGAAGAACATATTCGTACCGACTGAGAAGAGGGGATTGGGAATGGTTTTCCAGACCTATGCCATCTGGCCCCACATGAATGTATTCAACAACGT
>CAZGOK010000172.1:0-4807 GCA_964527665.1 uncultured Sphaerochaeta sp. | reverse complement strand
GTCTATGGGTTTTTCTTTGGGTTTGTCTTCTACCTGTTTTTCAACTACTGGCTGAAGACCTTCCATCCCCTGGCCATCCTGATAGTTCCCATCATCAAGGGTGGGGAGATGGCGATGCTCTTTCCCCTGCTGAAGGCGGGGGAGCGGCTGTTCAAGAAGTACGGCTATCTGGTTCAGGCGGTCATCTGGGTCGCCTATACCTATGTGAGCCAGAACTGGTTTGCAGGCTATCCCTACGGAACGCTCGGGTACGCTGTCTATGAGTTCCTGCCTTTCATCCAGATAGCTTCTGTGGTGGGCGTATGGGGCATCACATTCCTTTTGGTGCTTCCACAGACCTTCCTTGGCTCCTGGGTGTGTGACCGCCTCCGTCGGGAAGGTGAGGGCATCGGCGAAACCTTAAGGGCACATTTCTTCCCTATCATTGCCTATGTCCTGCTGCTGGGGGCAACCCTTGTCTTCGGCTTTGTCTCCATCCAGCACTGGAAGGGTCAGGAGCCGGACAAGTACTGGCGGGTAGCGACCATCCAGCACAATGCAGATACCTGGGAGGGCGGCTATGCCACCTACAAGAGAAACTTCAACAACCTCAGGAAGATGAGCCTTGAAGCCCTGGTTGCAGAACCTGACATGATACTCTGGTCGGAGACGGCCTTTGTTCCCTCGGTTGCCTGGCATGAGAAGTACCCCTCCGATGAGGCGACCTCCGCCCTGGTGGAGGAGTTTGTCAGTTTTGGAAAATCCCTGCCCATCCCGCTGTTGAGTGGAAACCCCGAAGGGGTCCTGGACGATCCGACCAAGCCCGCCTTGTTGGAGGATGGCTCGTGGAACCGAAAGGACTACAATACGGTCACCTTCTTTGAAGGGGGCAAGATCAAGAACACCTATCGCAAGCAGCACCTCGTCCCCTTTACCGAGCACTTCCCCTACGAGAAGGAGATGACGTGGCTGTACAACCTGCTGTTGGCAAATGACTACAACTGGTGGGAAACCGGCTACGAGAGCGTTGTGTTCGAAACTGATGAAGGGGTCAAATTTTCCACCCCCATCTGTTTTGAGGATGTCTTTGGGGCCCTCAATGCCCGTTTTGTCCGCAATGGGGCCCAGGTCATCGTCAATATGACCAACGACGGGTGGTCACGGGCCGTCAGCGCTGAGATGCAGCACCTTGGCATGGCGGTCTTCCGGTCCATCGAGAACCGCAGAACCACCGTACGGGGGACCAACAGCGGTATGACGTGCCTCATCGATGTCACCGGCAAGGTCATCGATCCCATGCCACCGTTCAAGACTGGGTGGCATATCTATGACGTTCCGGTCTACTCGACAGAAAGCCAAGGGGAGACCTTCTATACCAAGCACGATGACTGGTTTGCCTTTGCTTCCATCTATCTCTCTATGTTCCTGCTCGCCCTTGGTGTTGTCAGGGAGTTGCTCTTGTTTGTACGGTCAAGGAAAAAGGACTAGCTATGCTCTACAAAACAGCCTCTCTTTTCGTCATCGGCACCGAGCTTACGCGCGGGGTGATAGCCGACAAGCACTGTCAGGTCGTCTCCAGCCAGCTCACCCAACTTGGCTATAGGGTGGAACGCATGGTGGTCGTCCCCGACGACGGCACCATCGAAGGGGAGCTCACGGCCTGCATCGATACCTCTGACCTGGTGATCCTCACCGGGGGCCTTGGCCCCACAAGCGACGACCTTACGCGCAGTATCGTCGCTTCCCTTGCCAAGGTCCCGCTTGTCAGGGACCAGAGGGCCTTTGAAGCCCTCTATGAACGGATGGGGGAGCGCATCTGGGGAGCCAATGAGCAGCAGGCGATGATTCCCTCTGGATTTGTATCGATACCCAATCCCCATGGCACAGCCGCTGGCTTCAAGGGCTTCATCCCTGTCGGTGATCGCAATATAGCCTGTGTGGCGATGCCCGGGCCTCCCCGTGAAATGGATCCCATGTTCTTTGATGCGGTACTGCCCTGGTTGGCCACCCTTATCGGACATGATGACTTCTCACGCACCGAATTTTCAACCTTTCTGCTTGCAGAGGCCAAGCTTGAGGAGCTCTGCCGCCAGGTGCCCTCCGAGGGGATACAGTGGGGGACCCGCTTTCAGGACCTTAAGATCAGCTTGTATCTGGTAGGGGGCTCTGAAGAGCGGCGCCTTGCGATGGCACAGCGCCTCAGGACGCTTGTCGGACCCTCTCTGGTTGCCGACGGCGATGTGATGGCGGCAACCCTGCTCACCGACCAGCTCAAGGCCAGGGCCCTGACGATCAGCTGTGCTGAGAGCTGCACCTCCGGTTCTGTGGCAAAGCTGCTCACCGATGAGAGCGGCAGCTCGGCATGGTTCTGGGGTGGGGCGGCAACCTACTCCAACGAGGCGAAGATGAAGATGCTCGGGGTGCAGGAGCAAACGCTCCTTTCCCATGGTGCGGTCAGCGCCCAGTGCGCCCTTGAGATGGCCGAAGGGATGCTGGGGGTCTCAGGGTCCGATTATGCCCTCTCCATCACCGGCATCGCCGGTCCTGGCGGTGGTAGTGAGGAGAAGCCTGTGGGCATGGTGTGGCTGGGCTTTGCCGCCAAGGGGAGGGCGAGCCAAACAGTTAAATTGCAGTTCACCTCCTGGGGAAGGGTCTCTGTGCGACGAAAAGCATCAGTTGCTGCGTTAATTCTAGCCAGCAGGTACATCAATGGGGATGCATTGCTTGACACTGTGCGCAAGTGGCAATATATTTAGGATACTAATCGCGGAAATACTAATGGTACACATTCCTCTACATTTCCGCATATTCTTACATTATGTTTTACGTTTAGGAACCGGTGAGGGATCATACCTGTAGCTTGCGCTCTCAGGCAACTGCCCGAAAACCCGTTTCGTTGGAGTTTATCCTATGTCTTCCGAAGAAATACTGAATGATCAAGCTGACGTAGTCCGCCCATCTGAGCAGGAACCTGCAAAGAAGGTCGTACGTCGCGTTACCCGAAAAAAAAGCCCGGTGGTGGCTGGTTCAACCGAACCCTCTGCTCTTCCTGTTGAAATGAAGGAAGAGCAGCCCTCCTCCGAACCGAAAAAAAGAGGAAGGCCCAAGGGGTCCGCTGCAGCCAAGAGCCCTGCAAGGCCCAAGAGTGCACCAAAGAAGAAGTCAGCTTCTTCCGATGACCCTTCGCAGCTTGAACTTATCCCTTCTGAGAAAGTTGTCGCCCCTGTGGTGACAGCGACCAAGGCCCAAAGCCCTGCTGTCACCTCAGTCTCCTTTTCCCAGCCTGCACCCGAGGTGCAGGACCAGGGCCAACCTCCCAGCCAGAATCAAAACCAGAACCAGAATCAAAACCAGAACAGAAACCCCAACCAGGGCCAGCAGAGAAAAAGCACACAGTATGGATCACGCAGCAGCAGCGGTGGCAGACCCCAGCAGAATAGGACCCATACCAAGGGAACCTATCAAAAGGGACAGCCCTACAACCAAAGTCGTCCCATGCGCCAGGGCCAGCAGGATGATGCATCCAATGACCTGAATATTGAAGAGCATCCCGAAGCACCGGTGCTGAACCTTACCGACTATACCAACCTCTCTATTGATGAAGTACGAAAGAGCGGTGTGGAGAAGGGGATGAGTTCCGACAACATCCTGGACATGCGCAAGCAGGAGATCATCGCCGAGATCTTGCGTCTGCATGCAGCCCAAGGGGGCGTCATCGTAGGTGTGGGTACCTTGGAGATCCTCCCTGATGGATTTGGTTTCTTGCGCTCCCCTGCAAACAGCTATCTCTCCGGTCTGGAGGACATCTATGTCTCCCCAGCCCAGATCAAGAGCCTCTACCTGAAGACAGGGGATGTGGTCAAGGGCCAAGTACGCACCCCCCGTGATAACGAGCGGTTCTTTGCCATCCTAAGGATACTCAGAGTCAATGACGATGAGCCTATCAAGGCAAAGATGCGCGTTCCCTTTGACAGCCTTACTCCGCTCTTCCCTGATCAGAGGATGCGCTTTGAAACCCCTGAAGGGGATATGGCAATGAGGATCATCGATATGTTCTGCCCGATTGGAAAGGGGCAGCGCTCGCTTATCGTCGCTCCTCCCCGTACTGGTAAGACTGTCCTGCTGCAGAAGATTGCCAACTCCATAAGCATCAACCATCCCGATGTTGTGCTGATGGTCCTGCTTGTCGACGAGCGTCCTGAAGAGGTGACGGACATGCGCCGCCACGTCAAGGGCGAGGTCATAGCCTCCACCTTTGATGAGCAGGCATCCCGCCACGTCCAGGTTGCTGAGATGGTCATCGAGAAGGCCAAGCGCCTTGTCGAGCACAAGAAGGATGTTGTCATCCTGCTTGACTCCATCACGCGTTTAGCCCGTGCATACAACCAGACCGTCCCTGCAAGCGGAAAGATCCTCAGCGGTGGTGTCGATTCCAATGCACTGCACAAGCCCAAGAGGTTTTTTGGTGCCGCCAGAAACATTGAGTTCGGTGGAAGCCTGACCATCATCGCCACCGGCCTTGTAGAGACCGGCTCGCGTATGGATGAGGTCATCTTCGAAGAGTTCAAGGGTACGGGAAACAATGAGATCATCCTTGACCGCAGATTGGCCGACAAACGCCAGTTCCCTGCCATCAACATCAAGAAGAGCGGGACCAGAAGGGAAGACCTCCTGATCCCCAGTGATGAGGCTGCAAGGATTTGGCTTACTAGAAATGCAGTCAGTGATATGGATGATCAGGAGATGACCCCTTTCCTCATTGACAAAATTAGGAAGACTAAGGATAATGAAGCGTTCTTACGTTCGATAAATACAGGGATTCCCTCGA
>CAZGOK010000171.1:0-4810 GCA_964527665.1 uncultured Sphaerochaeta sp. | reverse complement strand
AGGGTGCCCAGATGAGCTACTATCTGGGTAGGGGAGAACGGTGAAGTTCCCTTGGTAAAGACCAAATCTTTGGTCTGCACCCGGTCATACGTGGCAGTGATGGCCGCCGAAAGGGGTGCGAGGGTGAGAAGCAGAAGTAGTATCAGTGTCGTTGCTCGTTTACTCATACTATATCATAGCAATATTAGTAGTATGAATACTAGGGATTCACCCTCAGAATTCTGCTAAAAAGAGTGCTATAAACATATCATGCAATTGGTTATGAGGATGCCGCCCTTGCGGCAAGACGCTCACGGAACAGCCTCAATTTGTCCGATATCTCAGATGCCTCAAGGGGACGGCTGGGATCCTCCTCCTCAAAAAGCTCTTTGGGCATCTCTTCAAGAAAGCGCGAGGGGAGGCTGGTCACCAGGTCGTTTCCGCGCTTGCGCTTCTCACACGAGGAGATGACCAGGACCCTGCGCGCCCTGGTGATGGCGACGTAGAAGAGCCTTCGCTCCTCATCGATGTTGGTGGGGTCCTCTTCTATTGCCCGGGCATGGGGGATGTACTGGTCTTCCACCCCAGCGAGGAAGACGGTATCGAACTCCAGTCCTTTTGAGGCATGGATGGTCATAAGGGCAATCTTCCCGCTTCCATCTTCGTCCACCTGCTCCTTGCCGTTGATGCTCAGGCGGTTGATGAAGTCAAAGAGGGTTGAGTTGCTGTTATCGGGGTTCCGTTCCCAGCGTGCGAGCATGTTGCACAGCATGTCTATGCCCTTCATCTTGAAGTTGACCAGGCCCTCATTCTCAGGATGCTCATTTTCCAGCAGCTGTTTGTACCCTATCTCCTTGACCAGGAGCCTGAGGACCTGGGCCCGGTTGCCTCGGGTCGCCATGATCTGGTCATGGTACTCTCCGATGAGCTCTACAAACCGCTTGATGGCCTTTTGCATCCCCTCGCGAATTTGGCCATCAGTGGCGATGGCCATGAGCGAGAGGGCGTCGAAGAGTGAGAACTTGTGGTCCTCGGCCACTTTGCGCATCTTCTCCAGGGTCGTGCGTCCGATGCCCCTTCTGGGGGTGTTGATGATCCTCAGCAAATTGATGTCGTCATCCTGGTTTGCCAGGACCTTGAGATAGCTTACGATGTCGCGGATCTCCTTGCGGTCGAAGAAGCTCTGTCCTCCGGTGACCTGCGAGGGGATGCCCCGTTCGGTGAACCTTGTCTCCAGGTTCGCTATGAGGCCGTTGGTACGCACCAGGACCCCGAAATCGGAGAAGGGGCGGTCCTCGTTCTTGTGGGAGGCCATGATGCGGTCAGCAATGACGGTGGCTTCGTCTTCATCGTCGGAGGGGTGTATCAGGTTTATGGAGCTGCCCCTGCCGCTGTCGGTCCAGAGGTTCTTCTCCTTCCTGGACTGGTTGTGGACGATGAGTTTGTTTGCTGCCTCTAAAATGGTCCCTGTAGAGCGGTAGTTGCGTTCCAGCTTGATCTCCAGGTGTTCGGGAAAGTCACGCTCGAACATCACCAGGTTTTCGTAATTCGCCCCCCGCCAGCTGTAGATGCTCTGGTCATCATCACCGACGACACAGAGGTTGCGGCTCTCCTGGGCGAGCATCTCGACCATCCTGTACTGTGCCAGGGAGGTGTCCTGGAACTCGTCGACCAGGATGTGGGTGTAGCGGCTTCTGAGTGCCTCCAGGATCTCCGGCTTCTGCTCGTAGATATCCAGGGGCTTCATGATGAGGTCGTCGAAATCGACTGCGTTATACGCCTTGAGGTGTTTCTCATACTCGCTGTACAGCAGGCGGATCTTATCCGATGAGGCTGCTGTAAAGACCTTGCGCTTTGTCTTGATGTCGGAGAACAGCGAAGATAGTTCATATAGGTCGAAGCTCTCCACCACCAGGTCGAGGTTGAGGATGACCTCCTTGAGCAGGGCCATCCTGTCGTTGGTGTCATAGACGGTGAAGTTGTTCTTGAAACCGAGGTGCTGGATGTACTGCTTGAGTATGCCCATGCCAAAGGAGTGGAAGGTGGTGCTTGTAAGCTTCTTCAGCTTGAGGCCGGTCAGGGCCCTGATGCGTTCGCCCATCTCCTTAGCTGCCTTGTTGGTGAAGGTAAGAGCTAATATATTTGACTCGTCGATACCGCTCTCAAGCATATGTGCGATGCGATAGGTGAGCATGCGGGTTTTTCCGCTGCCAGCCCCTGCGATGACCAACAGTGGGCCGTCAAGCTTCGAAGCAGCCTGACACTGCTCAGTATTGAGTTCTTTTTCTAGATTGAAATGCATGGTACCTCAGATTCGTTTGATGAAGACCGAGTCTATGCCCACCCCTAGGACAACGATCGAGGTGACAATGAGACCGGAGACGATGACTCCGCCGAATACTGCCATCATGGTCTTTCGCTTGTCAAGGCCCATGATCCAGGAACCGAGGGTCCCTGTCCATGCCCCGGTTATCGGCAAGGGGATCGCGACAAACAGGAGGATGCCCCAATAGCCGTACTTGCTTACCTTGGGATAGACGCGCCTTTGTGCCTTGGCTACAAACCTATCAAAAAAAGAAGCGTACCAAGCCCAATGGGCGTGGAATATCTTATGGAATGTTGCAAGGAACGTATAGGCGATGGGAGCGACGAGGGCGTTGGTCAGGATGCATAGCGGTGCAGCTACCCAAAGTGACACCCCATTGAAGTAGGCATAGGGTATGCCCCCCCTCAGTTCACTGATGGGCAACAGGGATAGCAGGACACTGACAAAAAGAGTGGTGATGTTCATGGCGACCCCTTATTCATGGTGTTGTTCGTCGACCTCTATGGCGTGAGCCGGGCAGACCTCGTGGCAACAGTAGCAGCGTACGCATACCTTCTCGTCGATGATGATGCTTTTTCCCTCAAGGTGCAATGCATGTACCGGGCATATCTCAATGCACTTGCGGCACTGGACGCAAGGCTCTGTAAGAAAGACCGGGGCCTTGCGTTCGCGCTTCACTTTCCATCGGATAAAGCGGCTGAGAAAAAAGGGTGCAATGAGGGAGTGGAAGAAGCTTGTCTTTTTTTGTTGTGCTACCCTTACAAAACTCTCTACCACTATGTCATTCGCATCGAGCAGCGGGTAGGAGGAGGGAGGCGAGCCCTCTTCCCTTTTTAGGCCTTCGGCTATGATGGGGATGGAGAGAGGGTCATAGCCCATTACAATGGCCTGGGCCCAGTCCAGGGCGAGGGCATCCTTGGATGCCAGGATGAGGCCCATATGCCGAGGCTTGCCGTTTGCAGGTCCGGGCCCCTCCATGCCGATGATGCCGTCCATGAGGGAGAAGGATGGCTTGGCAAGGGAGAGGATTCCCACTATCAGGGAGGCGAAGAGCTCACGCGTGGGAAACATCACATGGCAGGGGCTCTTGTGCAGGCCGGGGACCAGGCCGAACAGGTTCTTTACAGCCCCTGTACTGTACATCAGTTGGTGTGTCTTGAGCTTGGGCAGGCTGAAGAGCAGGTCGACCTCAGAGAGGATTCCTGCAAGCGGAAGGCTCTTTCCCCGGGTGTAGGGAATAAGCCTTGCCCTAGGATTCTGGGTAAAATCAACCCACCGTATCCCTTCGTCCTTGCATACTTTGTCCAGGCCGCAAGCCCTGGGGACAAAGGCGAGGCCCTGCAGGCCCGGGGAGTCCCCCATAAGGATCTCGCGGGCCCCCTGCTTCTTCAGAAGGTGGATAACCGCGCGCACCACGGCGGTGTTGGTGGTGATGCACCTGTCCTCCCTGGCATCAGAGAGCACATTGGGCTTGAGCAGGACGCGCTTGCCTGCGACAGCGGGCATGCCGGCAGCGAGGCATGCCTCTTCTACGGCAAGGTCCACCATCGCTTGTTCATAATTCTCACACCTGACTATTGCTACACTACTCATGAAACTCTCCTGATAAGACAAAAATACAAAGGGCCCCGCCCGCCGGAGCTGTCAGGCAGGATGATGGAGCCGTAAAGGCACCCTTCGGCCTCGGGGGCCGATAGGTGCTCGATGGCAAATCTGCCTGCACGTTTTACAAACAACTTCTCAATGACACCCTCATTTTCAGCAGGTTCGATGGAACAGGTGCTGTACAGGATGAAGCCGCCCACCTTCACCGCCTCCAGGGCTGCTGCAAGCATGGCGAACTGCTGGATCGCCAAGGCCTTGGGTCGCGAGGGCCTCCACATATGCAGAGCCTTCGGGTCATTGAGAACATGGCGCTCACTTGAGCACGGTGCATCAAGGAGGACGCGGTCATAGATGCCTTGTTCGTACAGTCCCCATTTGGTGGCATCATGGCCGGTAACCTGAACATGCTCTTGCCAAGGCTGTGGAAGGTGGTTCTTCAGGACAATCTTCAATCTTCCCCTACGGGTAGCAGAGCGGTCATTGGCTACCAAACGTCCGCTTCCCTGCAAGGCCGATGCCATCACCAGCGTCTTGCCTCCGGGGGCGGCGCACATGTCCAGGACGTGGTCGCCTTCTTGGACACCAAGGAGGCGAGCGGCTATGATGGAAGCCTCATCAAGATAGTATGTGGCTTCGAGATGATCATTGAAGGGTACAGGGTTTCGCTCTTCAAGCAGCGCCTGGCGTAAGGTCGGCCATCGTTCGGCATAGATATTCTGGTAGTGGAGCTCAAAGAGTTTTTCACCCTCTGCTTCCTTCTTGTTTTTGCCCATGGGATGACTGTAGCGGATTTCAACCCTCTTGTGAACCTTTTTTGGTTGTGCTATGCTCAGCCATGGCATATGTAACAGCGTTTCTAGAAGGAATCATTAGTTTTATCAGCCCCTGTATTCTTCCTAT
>CAZGOK010000170.1:0-4887 GCA_964527665.1 uncultured Sphaerochaeta sp. | reverse complement strand
GTGAGATGGCCGATGCCATCACTGGCGTGATCTCCCCATGCAGGGAGTCTGCTGCAATAAGCCCCAGCGGCCCGATGATGATATCAGCATCACGGGCGGCGACCACCACAGGGTTCTCCCCTGTTGCAGTAGCACTTGCACCGCTACGCAGCATCGCACTCGCTGCCATGCCGTTGGTCCCTATGGCTAGGATCTCAAGAGTAGGGTGGACTTTCCTGATCGCTTCAACCAGGGCCTTGCCCAGGCTTCCGCCCTGGCCATCTATGATTACTAGTTTCATCGTGTTCTCCATGCTAGAAAAAAGTATAGGGGAAAAAGGGCTTTCCTTCCAGATATAAGAGGACTTAATCTCCTTTCAACCCCCATTGCTTGCAGATATCCCCACTTCCTTGTACCATGAACTCATGCAATCCCTAAAAAAAGAACGGCTGTCGGTCATGGTTGTCGCCGCCATCAAGAAGATGATAGAAACAGAGAACCTCCAACCTGGAGACAAGCTCTACAGTGAAAAACAACTTTCAGAAAAGCTTGAGGTGAGCCGCTCTTCCATACGTGAGGCGTTGCGCATGCTGGAGGTCTCAGGCCTTATAAAGGTCCACCAGGGCAAAGGGGTCTTCATCACCGAGCCCCCCCTTGGGGAGAAGCCGGTCATGAGCTGGGTCGTGGAGAATGCCGACTCCCTGCGCGAGCATTTTGAGGTTCGCCTCCTTATCGAACCCCATGCTGCAGAAATGGCCAGTACCAGGGCAGACGCGAAGGATATCGAGACACTGCATAGACTATTGCAGACCTTTGAGGAGCATGTGCAGTCAGGGGATGTGCATCAGGCCATTGCAACCGACGGGGCCTTCCACCTTGCGGTGGCCAAGGCCACACGCAACAGAACCCTCATAGTGCTGATGCGCACCATGGAGCAGACCCTCAATGAGGGATGGTATGCGAGCTTGCACGTGCCAGGTCGTTTGGTTTCCTCCATAGAGGAGCACAGCTCTCTGTTACGTGCCATAGAAACACACGATGCCAAGTCAGCCGGCCAGGCAATGGAGATTCACTTGCAGAATGCACTCTCCGATATCCAGCAATATTTTGGAACTCTGTAAAATATAGTTTGACAGGAGGCATGTGGTGGGTGTAGAGTTATCTTAACTTGTCAGACATCTGATGGGTTAATCCACCAATGCAGGATCATCATGCCAATACAGATAACGACCCTTATGGAAAATAGCCTCGGAGAACACACCGCACTGAAGACCGAGCACGGTCTCTCCTTTCTTGTGGAGACTAAGGATGCCTCGATTCTTTTTGACCTTGGGCAGAGTGGAGCATTCCTGGACAATGCCCAGCGGCTTTGCAAAGATTTGTCTGCAGTAACTGACGTGGTGCTCAGCCATGGCCACTATGACCACACCGGAGGCCTGAGGCCCTTTGTAGAGAGCAGAGGAACACAGGAGTATACCCTGTGGACAGGAGAGGGATTCTTTGTTGAGAAATACGGAGCCTTCAATGCCTCCTACCAATACCTGGGCAATGACTTCTCGCGCTCCATCCTTGTACAACAAGGCATAGTGCACAAGACCCTTACAAAAAAACGTACGCAAATAGCCCCCAAGATATGGGTAGCAACAGACTTTTCCCGTACCCACACCCTGGAGGTTCCAAACCCTAGGTTCGTGAAGCGGGAGGAGGGCTCCACCTTTTTCACCCCTGATGATTTTTCTGATGAGGTCATGCTGGTCCTGGAGACAAAAAGGGGCCTGGTGGTCCTGGTTGGGTGCGCACACCCCGGGATGCTGAACATGCTCGACTCTATTGAGCACTCCTTTGGACAACCTGTCTATGCCCTGTTGGGGGGGACCCACCTGGTTGAAGCCGATGAGGCTCGCACACGCGATACCCTCAAGAACTTTTTTGAGCGGGGCATCGCATTGCTGGGCCTCTCCCACTGTTCGGGGGAGAGGGCGATAGAGCTCTCACTCCAACAGTCGCATATCAATTTCCGTAGCTGCACAGGGTCAACACTTATCCTAGAGGGATAATGAACATAAGGTTTAGGAGGACGAAAACATGGCAGGTTGGTATCTGTTCCTGGTAATTATTGTTGCTATCGTAGGAATGGTGCTCTTGATTTCAAAATTCAAGTGGCACCCATTCATCGTTTTGTTGCTATCTGGGTATTTTATAGGTATTTTAACAGGAACGCCTGTTGATGACCTTATCGGTATCCTGACTTCCGGATTTGGTTCAATTCTGGGAAGCATCGGTATTGTCATCATCTCCGGTACCATCATCGGCACCATTCTGGAAAAGACAGGGGCCGCACTGACTATGGCAAACACCATCCTCAATTTGGTTGGAAAGAAACGGGCACCCCTTACCATGAGCCTCACCGGCTATATCGTAAGTATCCCTGTATTCTGTGACTCCGGCTTTGTCATCCTGTCGCCCATCAACAGAGCCCTTGCCGCCAAATCCGGCATATCGCTGGCTGTGATGGCAACCTGTCTCAGCTCCGGCCTGTACGCCACACACTGCCTGGTACCCCCGACTCCTGGTCCGATCATCATGGCTGGGACGCTCAATGCTGACCTTGGGCTGGTCATCATTGTAGGTCTTCTGGTCTCCATTCCTGTCATGCTGGTAGGGTATCTCTACGCCCTGAAGATCTCCAGCAAGTTCGACATTCCCGCCAACCCCGAGGTCTCCTTGGAAGAGCTGGTGGAAAAATATGGCAAGCTTCCCAATGCATTAAGGTCCTTTGCCCCGATTTTGCTTCCTATCCTGCTTATTGCTTTGAAATCCATTGCAGACTTCCCCTCAGCAATATTTGGAACCGGAGCGGCAAAAAGCTTCTTTGACTTCATTGGTAACCCTGTTACCGCCCTTCTCTTTGGTGTAGGGCTTGCAGTCACCCTGATTCCTAAAGTAGAGAAGAAAGGGACAACTTTCAACTGGATCAGCGATGGAATCCAAAGCTCTGCAAGTATCCTTGCCATCACCGGAGCCGGTGGTGCCTTGGGTGCCGTGCTGAAGAGCCTGCCCATCGCAGAGATACTCTCCGGCAGCCTGATGCAGATGAATGCAGGCCTGTTGATCCCCTTTATCATCGCCGCCCTGCTCAAGACAGCGATGGGGGCCTCCACCGTCGCCATGATCGTCACCTCTGCCATGATGGCTCCCCTGATGGGACAGCTTGGCTGGACAAGCGAGATGGCAAAGGTGCTTGCCCTCTTGGCAATAGGAGCCGGTTCGATGACCGTCTCCCATGCCAACGACAGCTACTTCTGGGTTGTTTCGCAGTTCTCCGACATGGATACGGCAACAGCCTACAAGACGCAGACTGGTGTGACGCTTGCACAGGGAATAACCACTATTATCATCCTGATGATTCTGGGTATCTTCTTCCTATAGCAGATGCTATGATTGTCCTTATGGTGCCGGTAGGTCTCTGCTGGCACCATATTTTGAACTAAGGAGTAGGGTATGGATCCAATTGCCTGGTACTATCAGAGAAGAAGCCTCAATGCCATGGTGCAGAACAAATGGTCTGAGGCCGAACACTTCATCCTCAAGCAGATCGCACGGCAGGGGAGCTCCATGGGGCTGCAGTACAACCTTGCCCTCATCTATCTTGGACAGGAGCGAATGCAAGAAGCATACGATACCTTGCTCGCTTGCGCTGATACCTATGGGGAGAGCTTACGTCTTACCCGGATGCTAGGGGATATCCAATACATACATGGCAAGCGCCTTGATGCCCTGAAATGGTATCAGGCCGCCCTAGAGGATAGTCCAGATGATAAGGAAGCCAAACTCATCTCACAACGAGTCCTGGTGCTCGGCGATGAGCAACGCTACCAAAGGGTGCTGGCAAACCATGCAGATGTGGAGCAAGCGCGCCTTCTATTCGCCTCCAAGCCGGAGCAGGCCCTGGAACTCTATCTACGCGTGGTTGAGGATGACCCTAGCCATGTGGAGGCCCTGAACAATCTGGGTTCCCTCTATCTTGATGAGTTTCATGATGCAGCTAAGGCCGAGGCCTATTTTGTCGAGGTGCTCGCCTTGGTTGACAGCAGCGCTGCTGCTAGGAATCTGGTCAAGGCCAGAAAAGAAAAATCCAAAGCCTGACAACGCAAGGGTGAATCCCTACATTCTCTTCTTGTCGAGGCCTATCAGATAAATCTCAAAGGAGTCATCCCTACAAGCCTTCGGCTTGAAGGGCTTTACCTTGGTAAAGAAGGTGCGCATATCCTTGATGATGTCAACTTGCCCACCACCTTGGAAAATCTTCACCACAAGGTTGCCATGCTCCTTCAGATGCTCCTTGGCAAGATGTACCACCTGCTCGGCAAGATACTCGCTGCGGGTGGTATCCACTGCACGATTACCCATCGTCATGGGTGCAACATCACTGATTATTACATCATAGGGGCCGTTTTCGACCAAAAGAGGTCGTATCTCCTTGCTGAAGGCATCCCCTACAAAGGCTGTCACCGTAGGAGGGACAGGGTCCAGGTTTAAGGGGTTGAGATCGACGGCGATGATCCTTCCCCTCCCTTTCAGCAGTTCCTTATGGGTATAGAGGGTCCACGAACCTGGAGCGGCGCCGACATCAAGGACATTGTCGCCGGGCTTGATGAGTTTTGTTGTCTGCTGGATCTCTTCCAGCTTATAGACTGAACGGGCAGGGTAGCCCTCTTTGTGTGCACGTTTGGTATAGGAGTCTGCACGATCTCGTCTGCTGGTTGCCATAGATAAGACTATAGCAAAAAAATGGTTGACCCGGAAGGGCAAAGAAGAGGTGCCAGCGAATTATTATGGGGTGGGGAGAGAGGTTCGCTGGCACCTAAGAAATCACACTTTAAGGAGGTTTGAAAAAAACTGTTGCTC
>CAZGOK010000169.1:0-4941 GCA_964527665.1 uncultured Sphaerochaeta sp. | reverse complement strand
ATCAGCGACACGACCATCCTCTCCTCAACTGGAGCCGGATGTCCTCACCTTGAGCACGTTGCAACCCAGATGCCCTATGCGGTGACTGTAGCAGTGTGTACCCTGGTTGGATTTGTCTTTGGCGGTCTGTTCCTGAACGTCCTGGTTGCCTGGATAGCCACCCTTGCAATGTTTGCCGTTGCAATGATCGTTCTTCCCCGCCTGTATGCAAAATAACTGATACCTGTATCTTTGTATGTGGCCCTCCTTTTTGGAGGGTCATTTTTCTATTTGCTATACAAAGCGAAGAATCGTATACTCTTACATGGAGGCCAGTATGAATATTGTCAAGATCAAGGCAGAAGTGAAAGAGTACGATTGGGGGAATGCAACCTTCATACCTACACTTCTAGGCCAAAAGCCCGATGGAAATCCCAAGGCGGAGCTCTGGATGGGGACCCATCCAAGTGGAGAATCCCTCATAGACGGTACTGGGCAGAGCCTTTCTGATTTCCTTCTCAAAGATCCCCTGCACTGGTATGGGAAGGAGCATCTGGACTGGTTTGGTCCTGAACTGCCCCTGCTGCTCAAGGTCCTTGCCATTGATCGCCCCCTTTCCATCCAATGTCATCCCTCAGAGTTCCAGGCCCGTGAGGGTTGGGAGGGTGAAAACGCCTTTCGCATGAAGTTTCCCAAGGAGCTGTGGAACTATAAGGATCCGAACCGGAAGGCTGAGGTCATATACGCCCTCACCCCCCTTACTGCAATGTGTGCCTTCCGCCCCCTGGAGAAGAGCCTTCCCATATTGAAAGGGCTTATTCCTGTCGGGTATGCCAAGCACTTCTCTGATCTTGATGAGAAGACCGATCATCCTGATGAGCAGCTTGCTCACCTGTTCGAGACCCTCTACACCCTGAAGAAGGAGGACCTTCGTCCCCTGATAGAGGAGTACATCGCCTCTTTGCGTGAAAGGGAGGACCTCCCGTTTTCCTCATCCGACGGTCTCTTCCTGGAGAGCCGGGGAATCGCCCTTACCTGCTATGAGATGTACCCCGAGGACCCCGGTCTCTTCTGCCCCTTCTTGCTCAACGTCAAGCACCTCGCCGAGGGTGAGGCGCTCTACCTCGCGCCCAGGACCCTGCATGCCTATGTGCTGGGCAATGGGATAGAGCTGATGAGCTCCTCGGACAATGTCGTGCGTGGGGGCCTGACCAACAAAAAGATTGACGTGCATGAGCTGCTGAAGATCCTGGAGATCAAGGGCAAGGAGGTCGAGCCTGTCCTGACGCTGGAGGGCAAGTCGGGGCGCAAGCACCTGCTCACCCCCACCGAGGAGTTTCACCTGATGGTCTGCCCCACAGGATCCTACCACATCCATGACAGAAAAAGCATCGAGCTCCTGTTCTGCACCGAAGGAGAGGCAACCTTTACCAACGGAGGCGACAAGACCGTCATAGCAAAAGGTGAGTGCTTTGTGGTGGCCGCATCCCTTAAGGAGTACCAGCTCGAAGTCGATGGGAACCTCTTCATAGCTGACGTGCCACGATAGGGGCTACTTGCCCCTCTGGTTTTTAGTCAGTATCTTTAGACACGTGTAAGGGTGTCAACGTATGAAAAAAGGTTCTCCAAGTCTCTTGTCCCTCATTGCGCGGTATGCCGCTTTGGCTGCCGTCATCGTCCTTATCCTGATAGCCGTGGACATGTTCCTCGGCAATCAGGATAAGATTGTCTACTCCCCGCCAAAACCTCTGGTCGTCGTCGAACAGCCCGAGAAGGGAAGGGTCTCCAAAAAGGCCCTCTTCCCCTCCTATGTCCAGGCTCGCGATATGGTTCCTATCATCCCTCTGGTCGGAGGGAGGGTAGAGACCTTTCCTGTTGGGGTGGCCCACCTGGTGCAGAAAGGTGAGGTGGTGGCTACCATCGACAACAAACCCTTTTTAGAACAGGAAAAGCTGGCAGAGGCTGCCTACCTTGCCAGTGAAAGCACCTTTGCAAGGGTAGCTTCCCTGTATCAGAGCAATGCAACCACCGCCCAGAATTATGATCAGGCCAAGGCACAGCGTGATGCCTCCTTGGCCCAGTACGAGCTTGCCAAGCTGCAGCTAGGACATGCTGTTGTCACCGCTCCAGTGACCGGGACCCTCCTGATGAAAAATTCCTCGGTGGGCTCTCTTGCCGGGGGCCAGCAGCCCTTGGCCCTCATGGCGGACCTCTCCTCGCTTGTTGTCAGGGCTGAGGTCCCTGAAAGTTACTATCAGACCTTTTGGAACAACCTCGATGGATTGCGCATCGAAGTGAGAAGTCCCAGGTGGGATTCCCCCATTGCGGCGACCTTGCTCTCTGTCGATCCCTTTATCCAAAGTGAATCAAAGACCTTTGTCATCGAGGCTCTCCTGGACAATGGAGAGAGCCTTGTAAGGCCCGGTATGGCTGTGGAGGTCTGCATAACGTACGAAGAGCAGGAGGATGTCCATCGCATGAGCCAGTCAATACGCAAAAGTGATGGCTCGTGGTACATCTATCATCCTGAGAAAGGTCGGGTCGAATATGTACAGGCCCCTATTGCATTGGAAGATGATGAGTTCTTTGCAATCCCTGAAGCCTATCAGGATAGCTACTTTGTAGTCGATGGCCAGCATGTCTTATTTGACAACCAAGAGGTTCGCCTGAGAGGAGAGAGCCTGTGAAGGTATCACACCAGGCGATCCGCCACCCTGTCATCATCGGGATGCTGCTTATTGTGCTCTTGGCCTTTGGCTTCTACAGCTTTACCGGGCAGAACATCGAGTTCATGAGCGACATCAACTTGCCATCCATCCTGGTCCTCTCCATCTACCCCGGAGCAGGGGCTGAGGATGTGGAGCAGGAGGTCACAAGCATCCTTGAGGATGAGTTTGTGACCCTGCCTAACTATAAGTCCATGGACTCGGTCTCCAGCAACTCGATGAGTATGATCACCATCTACTACCAGGATGGGGCCGACCCCTACGACCAGCTTGAGGAGGTGCGCTACAGGATAGCGACCTTGCTCTCCGAGCTCCCTAAGAACTTGCAGGGGGAGCCCATAGCCCTGGTAGGGGGGGCTACCATGCTTCCCATCCTTACCTTCTCCCTTTCCGCAGGAAAGGACATAGGAAGGGTCTCTTCCTATGTCCAGGAAGAACTGCTTCCTGCCATCAACCAGATCAAGGGGGTGGCGGAGGTCACCATCCATGGGGGTCAGGAGCTGGAGGCCTTTGTCCAGCTTCGTCTGGACGACCTCGCTGCTAAAGAGATAAGCGTGACACAGGTCTTCACCCTGATAGACTATGCGAACAGCCGCATGCCCCTGGGATCGGCAGAGTACCGGGGCAAAACGCTCGACCTCAGATATGGGGGCTCCTTCAACTCCTTGGAGGATGTAAAAAGTGTTACCGTCGGATTTACCCCCTCAGGCACTCCCATCAGGCTTGAGGATGTCGCCACCGTCTCCTTGCAGTACCCCAAGCAGACCTATGCAGTGCAAAGTGACGGGCAGCCGCTTATCGTAGCCAATGTGACCAAACGAACCGATGGGAATATTGTGAAGATTAACAAAGCCATCAGGGAATTACTTCTGGAGGAGGAAGAGAAGAGCGGGGGAGCCCTCACTTTCTCCATCATAGGGGACGACAGCAGGACAACGATGGCATCGCTGTATACAGTCATCAGAAGTGGGTTGGCCGGCATCATCATGGCCATCCTGGTCATTGTCCTTTTCCTGGGGGATACCCGATCAACGTTGATAATCGGCTTCTCCATACCGCTATCGTTGCTCTTTGCCTTCATCGGCATGCGCCTGATGGGCATCACCGTCAACCTGATGAGCCTCTCGGGTCTGGTCGCCGCCTTGGGTATGGTGGTCGACGGCTCGATAGTCATGCTGGAGCAGATATACCGGTACTATAGGACAGGAGAGCTCACCGTCACCCAGAGCATCGACAGGGCAAGTGATGAGGTCGGTCCCCCCATTCTCGCCTCTACGCTGACCACCGTCGTTGTCTTCATCCCCATCTCCATGCTCAGCGGCATCATCGGCATGATATTCAAGGATATCGCCCTCACCCTGATCCTAGCCTTGGCAGGCTCCTTTCTGGTTGCTGTGGTATTTGTCCCGTTCTTTGCCAAGCTGCTGTTGCGCCCGACTCCACCCAAACTGAAGGACAGAAGGTTCAACCGCATGCTTGTCCTTTTCGAAAAGGGGTATAAGCGTGCCTTGGATTGGAGCCTCTCCCACAGTGCATTCATTCTGGTCATTTGTATCACGGTTCTGGTTCTTTCGGCCTTCACCATAACCAAGCTTGGCTTTACCTTTCTGCCATCAACTGACAACAGCGACTTCTATGTCCACATGGAGTTCCCCCAGGGCTATAGCCTGGAGCAGAGCCGAGTAAGGAGTGCTCAGGTGGAATCCCTGATCCGCTCGGAAGTGGGCGAGTTGCAGGATGTGATAACGTATGCCGGGATGAGTGATACTGTCCTGACTGTAGGCAGTGCCAACGTGGCATACTCCAGGGTTGTCCTGGTCCCAGTTGCCGAACGCAAGCGCAGTGTGCACACCATCATGCTCTCGTTGCAGGCCCTCATCGCCAACGAGGTTCCGGACATCACCGTCCGCCTTGAGAATGGGGGTTTTGACAAGCTGTTGGGCTTTGTCACCGGAGGCGGTGGCTATGGCATCACGCTGGTCAGCGAGGACCTGCAGCTCCTCTATCATGAGGCAAGACGAATACAGGAGCACCTGCAGCAGGACAAGGCGGTTGTATCAACGAGGGTGGACACTTCCTTTGATGCAAACCAGCTGGTGTTGAAGATGGACCGATCCAGCCTCAACAGGCTGGGGGTAAACAGCTATGAAGCGGCGCTTACCAGCAGGATTCTTGTGGAGGGGATGGAGGCCTCCTCCTTTACCGACAGGCGCGGGGAGCGCTATGCCATCAGGGT
>CAZGOK010000168.1:0-4989 GCA_964527665.1 uncultured Sphaerochaeta sp. | reverse complement strand
CCCAAGGACGGGGCGACCTCACCTGCGCAAAAGCGTAAGCAGGACCGGAAGGTGATCGCTGACGCCGCTAAGGGTTGACAGAGCCCATGCCATAGGCGTCCCGTCAGCCTTCAGAACTGCTGACGGGGCGATTATCGCTGTAGAGCCATACTCCCACCCCAACCCATCAAACAACAGTCCATTGCCCAGAAATTGGTCATACCGATGCCACGCTCCTCCAAAGTAGCAGGTTCCCGGCTTGTCGAACCTATTGTGTCCATCAAGATAGGGCGAATACCAGACATCGCTATAGACCAGGTCGCGCCTGCCCGTTATGCCCAGCGTTCCGCTGCCCATATACAGGCGGGCTTTTTGTTCTTGTATGTCGATGAGCGCCGGCTGCACCAGAGGATTGTTCTTGTAGGAATCGGGGTTGGTGTTGAAATCACCACAGAAAAGAGTAAGTGATCCCTCATGCCTCCGAGCGGCCCCCTTGAGGACTGCACTGAGGGCAAGGCGCAAAGCCTCGGTCTCGGGAAAGTCCCCTATCTGGCTTTTTGCATGCAGGGCAAAGATGGCAATATCCCCACGCTCGGTGTCGAACACCGCCTCCAGGACAGGCCTTGCCCCCTCTACAGCATGAACGGCAACATGCTTGGGCGCCTTGCGGCTTATCACAGCTGTTGCGATGGCAGAGCCTTCGCTCTTGGCAACGGCATACCAGCGGTAGCCTTTGCGGGCTAGGTGTCTTTCCAACAGGTCGGCGACCACCCCCTGGTGCTCAACCTCCTGCAGGACCAGGACATCACACAAGCCGATGCTGCGGGAGGTGAGCACCTCGTTGAGGGTCCTCAGACGCATATGGTAGGAGGCGGTCTTCCACTTCTCCGAAGGGCGGTACTCGGGATATTCATCACCGTCGAGCTTGTCGTCCATCAGGTTCTGCACATTGTAGGTAAGGACCTTGAACTCTTTCGGATTCGAGCTCTGGGCGTCGAGGGTGCACCCGCACCCGACAGAAAGGAGTAGGACAAGGATGAGCAAAAGCAACAGGGGAAATCTTTTCATGGTACATCAGTAAGAGGCCAAGAGTCTGTTTTTGCTTCAGCTCTTGGTATTTTTTCCCAATGAGTAGGAGAAATAGAGACCGGCAAGTGCATCATGTATGTCAAACAGGTCAATGTCCATCTCGCGGGACTTGAGGATTCCCTTCTTCAGGTTCTCCAGGATGGGGTCGTAGCTGAGGTTGGCCTCATCGAGGATGCCGAGGCAGAATGTCCGAAGCTCATCCCATTTATGGTTGTAGAACATGGCCAGGACCTGATCATAGTGCTGGTCTATCTGGTTGAGGTCGCGCGCCTCGGTGAGGAAGCTGGGGAAGAAGCCCTTGATGTTCCCACTGTTGAGTTGCTCGTAGAGGGCAGAGAGGCGTGGGGATCCGAACTTGAAGAAGGATGCTATGACAGCGTACCGGGTCTGACGGAAGGTAGCACTCCTTCCCTGGTCGACAGAGAGGAAGAACTCCTGGTAGAAGGTGCCCTCCTTGTCCATATGGCGCTTTGCGATGAGATAGTCGATGACCTCATCAATATGTTTTGCCGAGTGGGAGAGATCGTTTATCAAAGGCAGGTATTCGGTGGTGTCGGTGATCCGTGCCAAGGTCTTGCTTGCCATGGAGCGTACCGATGACCACCGTCCGTGCTCAAGCAAGTTGAGCATCACCTCCTTTACCTTGGGATCCTTCTTATACGAGCCGAGGGCTGCAATGGCATCGAGCTGCACGTAGGAGTCATCATCACGCGCTACCTTGATAAGGTCGTCCAAAAGGGCTTTTCGCGGTCTGTCTGCAAGGGCGCGCACAGCCTCTATCTTATCCGAGGAGAAGGGCGAGGCAAGGATGGACCTGATCTCGCTGGTTGCCATATTGTTGTAGTTGCTTCCAAGGGAGTGCATCAGGAACCTGCGCTTGGCAGGGTCGGTGGTCTTTTCCAGCTTCTCGATCATGGAGACGGCTTTCAGGCCGTGCATAGAGAACACGACTGCCGCGGCCGCTTGGGAGGAGTAGGCACCCACTTCCTGGAGCCTTGCAGCCACCAGGGCCTCTATGGCGGTAAGGGCCATGGCGAAGATGAATACCAGGGTATAGCCATTGCCGGCACTCTTGCCGTCGAGGATGAAGATCGAGCGGGCAACATCGCCGCTATTGGCCAGCAGGCCACTGATGATACCGACAAAGAAAGCTATGATCGCTATGACAAAGTTCACCATGGAGTTGAAGCCGACGGCATCGTCGTCGGGCATGACCTGCTGCACCAGACGGAAGACCAGAAGGGCGATGAGCCCTACAAAGAAGTTGGTGAAGAACCCGAGGAAGAAGAACCAGATGGGGGCGACCTCCGGTGTTATCAGGGCCCACAGGAGGAAGAAGAAGAGGGAGAACAGGGTGGATATGAATACCAGGGGGCGCGAACCCAGGCGGTCGGAGAACTGACGGCTTATGTAGGAAGCGGCAACCACAGCAAGGCCAAGCACCACTGAGTAGAGTACGACCATACTGTTGGAGAGCCCAAGCTCGATCCTGAGAAACGGAACGGTCAGGCCAAAGATGACAGCGACCGCGGTGGAGATCCACCTGAGGATGAGTCTCCGGCTCAAGGAGGACTGCGCCATAGCTTCCTTGAATATGGTGACCACTGTCCGGCCCTTCTTGTGGCTGATGGTGCTGCGTGAGGGGATGAGGGACATCTCATAGGCAGCGAAAAAGTTCATGATGGACCCTATCACCTGCAGCCCGACAAGACCTACCAGGCCGGAGAACTGCTGTACGCCCAGTACAAGGGCGGTGATGCAGCGTACAACCATGGAGGAGCTCTGGTAGGCTACGTTGACGTTGCCCACCACCTTGCCCCTGTTGGCGACGCTGCTGATGCTTTTCATGGTGAAGTCATTGAGCGCTATTCCGATCATGCGGAATACGTTGAAGACGGTGTAGATGCCAAGCAAGAGCAATACAGCTGCATCACCGGTCAGGAAGAAGAGGCCCACATAGCCAAAGCAGACAACACCCCTGACCAGCCATACGGCCGACTGCACCTTGATCTGGTTCTTCCCTTTGAAGATAGTGGAGACAAAGGGAAGCACCACCCCTGCGATATAGGATGCAGAGGCGATATAGCCCAGGGCAAGGTTCCCCGCACCGAAGTAGATGGCCAGCAGGTAGACGATGGTATCACCGAGCAGGCTGTATGCAATGCCATTGTATACTTCCTGCCGGTACATGTGTTTTCGACCCTGTTGCTTTTCCGTCTCGCTGAGGTATCTTGTCTTTGCCATAGGGTGCTAGAGCTCACTCCTCGATCGTACGATCCTGCTTACCAAGCCATAGGAAAGGGCCTCTGAACTCGATAGCCAGTGGTCGCGCTCGGTGTCCTGGTTGACCTGCTCAGGTGTACGGCCAGTCTCCTGGGCAATGAGTGCATCGAGCTTGGTGCGAAGCTTCTCCAGGTGGAGGGCGTGTATCTCAATATCTGTGGCAACACCCTTCATGCCGCTCATGGGCTGGTGGATGAGGTAGGTCGAGTTGGGAAGGGCCACCCTTCTCTCTGCAGGCACTGCAAGCAGGACCAGAGCCGCTGCGCTGGCCACTAGGCCCATGCCTATCATGGTCACAGGGCAGGAGACAAAGCGGGCCATATCGAATATGGCGTAGCCGGCATCGACATCCCCACCGGGGCTGTTGATGAAGACCTTCACAGGGTCGTTGCTCTCGCCTTCAAGGACCAGCAGCTGCTTGATGACAAGTTCGGCACTCTCCTTGTTGATCTCACCGCTGAGCATGATGGAGCGGGTCTTGAGGAGTTTTTCGTTTATCTGGGGGTCCTGCACTGCAGGTTTCTTTTCTTCTTCTGTATCTGGCATGAAAAGCCTCTCTTCATAAAGGTTTGTCGCTTTCGCGTTTTGTCCAAGTATAGGGGATAAAATATATATTGAAAAGGGATGACAGAGCATAATCAGGGCCCTTTGAGGAATCTAGGCCATTCTGTATTCACTACCCGTTTGATTCGGTATACTTGGAAGCGGAGGATCTGTTCATGAAATGTGCTACTGTTGCTATTATAGGAAGGCCGTCTGCCGGCAAGAGCACCCTGCTCAATACCATCACCGAGATGAAGGTATCCATCACCGCCGCTACGCCCCAGACCACACGCAATGCCATCCGAGGCATCTATACTGACCCACGGGGCCAGCTTATTTTTACCGATACCCCAGGCTACCACCTGAGCGACAAGACCATGAACAAGAGGTTGCAGGAGACTGCGATCAGGACCCTTGAAGACAGTGATGTCGTACTTTACCTCATAGATGCAAAGCGGACCGCAGGCGAAGAGGAACTGGCAATAGCCCAGGCCCTTGCCAAGATAAAGAGCCCGGTAATCTCCTGCATCAACAAGAGCGACATCCTCACCATAGGCGAACATGACGCTGCCAAGGCATTCCTTGCCGAGCAGCTTCCCAATTCTCTTGTGGTGACTGCTTCTGCAAAGCTTGACGAAGGGGTCGATGAGATTCTCATCGAACTGTACAAGCTGGCCCCAGAGGGCGAGCTGCTCTATCCCTCAGATGCATATACCGACCAGCCTGTGGAGTTCCGCGTCAGCGAGATCATCCGAGAGAAGGCGATCAACCTAGTTACGGAGGAGATTCCCCATGCCATCTACGTAACCGTTGAGGAGATCGAACATAATGAGGAGACCAATACCATATGGGTGAGGGCCGCCATCATCGTGGAGAGAGAGACTCAGAAGGGTATTGTCGTAGGCAAGGGTGGAGCAAACATCAAGAAGATCCGAGCAGGCGCCACCCCTGAGATCAGGGCAATATTCCCAGGCAAGAAGCTGCAGCTTGACCTCAGGGTAAAGGCCCAGGACAAGTGGAGAAACAATGCAGTGGTGCTGGATAGGATCCTGCGCTAGGGAGCAGAATGGAGGTGGCCAAGAGAGGCCACCTTTT
>CAZGOK010000167.1:1784-4991 GCA_964527665.1 uncultured Sphaerochaeta sp. | reverse complement strand
GTCATTCATATCGAAAAGGTTATAATTCTGGAAGGCCATTATCCCTCCCCTGATAACCGGAACATAGATGAATGCAGTCAGGAGCAGGAGTGCCGGGGCCAGCATCCAACGATAATATTTCTGTTCCATTATTCCCACCTATACTAGCGTGCAAAGAGTTCCGGGACTGTCATGCAATCCCGGAACACACCAAGGGCTACAGATTACTTCCAATATGCTTCCCACTGTGCGATGGTCGCATCAACAGTAGAAGAGCCAAGCAAAAGAGCCTGCATCGACTGTTCCTGCACTTGTGACCAAGCAGGATACTTGGGGCTATCCAGAGGATACTTCACAAATACATAGGTATCAGGGGATGCCATCTCAGTCTCCCAGGACTTGTAGACGCCACTGGAGAAGTACGGATCATTTGCATAGGTTGAGGTATGCACAGGAAGAGGTCCGTATACACGACAGAAGTCAGCATTATTCTCCGCATTGACCATAAAGGAGATAAAGTCCCAAGCAGCATCCTTGTTCTTACTGGATGTTGGAATGCCAAGACCAGCAAAGCCGTAGTCAAGATAGGTTTTTCCACTCTTGCCCAAAGGCATGGGGATGACTGTGTACTGGGAGGGATCAAGAGCATCAGCGACCATTCCTACAGTGTCAGGATCCTGTACGAGGAAAGGTGTGGTTCCACTGATAAAAGCGTTTACCTGCTCATTGAAACCCCAGTTGACGCCATCCGAGGGCACAGCCTTTTTGTAAAGATCCACATAGTCTGCTACACCTATACGTCCAGCAGGAGTGGCAAAGGAGAACTTACCATCTTCTGTCTTGTAGATGTTATCCTTGGAGATGTTTGCAACATCACTCAAGATAAGGATATCAGAAATCTTAAATGCATTTCCTTTTCCTCTGAAACCAAATCCAAACTGGTTTGGAGCCTTGTTGGTGATGGCAATGGACATCGCATAGAGCTCTTCAGTGGTCTTTGGCATGGTGGTGAACCCATATTTCTTAAGCACATCCGTTCGGACAAACAAGCCTTTCACAAAGAAAAACTGTGGAAGCAGGAAAGCAGTGTCATTGACTGTCTTGGCTGCTGCCATGGTGAGGGGAAGCAGATCATCGCCTTCATCCCAAGCAGCAAGATATGAGGTGAGGTCAACAAGCTTGTTGTTGTTTACAAACTGTTTGACAGTGTGATCACGGACCTCAATGATGTCCAGCTCTTGGTTACTGTTCAGCATGAGTGTCAGTTTGTTATCAGACTGCTCATACGGAGGAGAGATTAGGTTAATCTTCACTGCAGGATTCAATGCTTCATACTTTGCAATCAGTTCTTGAATCTGAGCAGTCCTGGACGGACTGGTCATGGTTTCAAAGAAGGTGAGTGTCAAAGGTGCTTCAGTTGCTGCTTCCTTTGTTCCCGCAGCAAAGGTTGAACTGAATACCAAAGAGACCAACAACAAAACAAACAGTGTTTTTTTTAGGTGCTTCATGTTCCATACTCCTTAAGAAATTCGGTACTACCAAACATACATCTGGTAATACCAACTCTATCACGTTCTTGTCATTTGTCAACTTTTTTCGCAATTTCTCTACAATTTTGCCTACATTCCATCAGTTATTCAAATAAACCAAAGTCAAATGAAGAGTAGATACGTCCAGCTACCGTCTGGCTTTTCCTCATGAAAAAAGTCCTCCCGCAAAGGAGGACTCACACTACACATATACTATGCTTACCCTTTCACAGCACCCATGGTAAGGCCCTTGACCACATACTTCTGGAAGAACATCGTCAACAGGATGGCCGGACCCATGATGACAACAGCCGCTGCCATGACAGCACCCCAGTCAACCTCAACATAGGAGAGGAAGTTATAGACTGCAATGGGAAGCGTTCGTGTCTTCTGCTGGCTGAGGACCTGGCTGAACATGAAGTTGTTCCAGCTGAAGATGAAGCTTAGGGTGGTTGCAGTGACAACACCAGGACCCGATAGAGGAAGCAATATTCTAAAGAATGCCATCTGTTGGGTAAGACCGTCAACCATGGCCGCCTCTTCCAGTTCACGGGGAACCGAGTCAAAATATGGCGCCATGACCCAGACTACCAGTGGCAGACAGATGAGCATATGCGACAGGATGAGCGCCACATAGGAGTCCATCAGGTGCAAGCGAGAGAATACGATGTACCACGGCATCAGAAATGATATGCCTGGCATAAGGCGTGCTACAAGAATAAACATCGAAAGCTTCTGTTGCTTATAGCGGGCAATGGAATACGCTGCAGGAAGGCCCAACACCAGTGAAAGCAACACACTCGAAACTGAGACAATGACTGAGTTCTTCATGTATACCAAGAAGTTCTGCTCGACAAAGACCCTTTCGTAGTTCTGTATGACCGGAGTGAAGATGAACTTCGGAGGCCAGGAGATTATGTCAACCTGGGTTTTGAAGGAACTCATCAGCATCCAGATAAAGGGAAAGAGAATAGGGACGATGATAACGACAAGCATCAGGGCAAAGAGTATCTTTTTTGTTCGTGATTGTTTCATACTCCCCCCCCTACAGCTCAAAGGCTCGGCGTAGTCGTGTAACACCGAGACTGAAGCCCATCACAACGATAAACAGGAAGACAAGCATAACTGCACTCTGTCCCATCCTGAAATATTCGAAACTGTATTTGAAGGCGAGGATATTCAGGTTCTCTGAAGCGTACCCCGGCCCTCCTCCTGTCATTGCATAGATAATGTCGTACGTCTTCAGTGCATCGATTGCACGGAGGATGACGGCTGTCAGAATGGTAGGCATGAGCATCGGCAGGGTAATCTTAAAGAGTACCTGACGTGCATTCGCCCCATCGACCTTGGCAGATTCATACGGTTCGCTGGAAAGACCTGCAAGCCCCGCCAGGACAATAATGGTGATCATAGGCGTCCATTGCCAGATATCCACAAGGATAAGGGAGGGCATGACGCTCTTGGTCTCCGAAACCCATCCGCTTTGGGGAAGGCCCAGGACACTCAGCACATAGTTCAGGATTCCAATTGTAGGATCATAAAAAAGGTTCCACACGATACCGATGGCAACGGGTGTAGCCACCAGAGGGAGCAACAGAAGCGTCTTGACCACTCCCTTGCCGGCGAATGAGCGGTTGAGGATGAGAGCGAGCGCTATTCCCAGTATCATCTCGACGATGACTGCTCCAAAGGTGAAGTA
>CAZGOK010000167.1:0-1684 GCA_964527665.1 uncultured Sphaerochaeta sp. | reverse complement strand
GAGGAAGTTCCCTTGGTATTGATGGACTCGATGATGACTTCACCGATAAGGTCTCTGGCCTGTCCGACAGAACTCATGAAAGGACGGTCAAACGGATAGCCATTCTTTGCAGCATGGGCTTGAGTCTCTACGAGACCTGGGTTCATGACAGCACGGACATCCTTGTCAGCCCAAGCGGAATCACGGGCCATGGTGATGTTGGAAAGCATGCCTTCCTTGGCAAGCGCCTTGCTGGTTGCCCAATCGAGGAACTTCTGTGCGGCATCCTGATTCTTGGTCTTGGCAGACATTGCCATACCCCAAGAGACTACGATAAAGGGAGCATCGCCCTTAGGCCCGCGAGGAAGCTGTGCAATACCGATGTCCGATGCGGGGATCTGGGTCTTGGAAGGATCGACAACCTGTCCATAGAATACAGAGGCATCAGTCCACATTGCAACCTTACCAGCCTGGAATACAGGCATGACATTTTCCCAGGACATGCTGGTTACGCCCTGAGGGCCGTAGTTGCCAAGCAACTTACCATAGAATCGGGTAGCTTCAATGGCCTCTGGGCTCTGGAATACAGCCTTTCCACCATCGAGATATCTTCCACCGTAGTTGTAGATGAAACTGGAGAGCTGGGTTACAGCTGCAGCGCCCTTACCGCGGGATGCAAAACCGGCAACGCCATCCTTATTCATAGCCTTTGCAGCAGCCTCAAGCTCCATAAAGTTAGTAGGAACTGAGAGGCCAGCCTTCTTCAGAAGGTCCTTCCTGTAGTAGAGCACCTGCCATTCGGTTACGAGTGGGACGATGTATGCAACACCATCTTTACGTCCGATATCAACAGAGTTACTGGGATAATCTTTGAAATCGTAGTTGTCCAAACCCTTGTACCAACCGTTCTTGATAAACATCAGACCTTCCTGAAGAGGACGGGTCATGAATACATCGACGGTGGAGGAGTTTGTTGCAAACTCGGTGGTCAGCTTGTTGGTCAGCTGGCTTTCCTGCAAGCTCTCATAGTTGACCTTGATACCAGTCTCAGCTTCGAACTCAGGTATCTTTGTCTTGAGCAACTCACCGTAGGGGTGGTTTGCCAAGAGCACACGAATTTCTGGCTTAGCTTGCTCAGAAGCTCCCTGTGCAAACACAGGCATTGCCAGACAGAGCAGCACGAGAAGCGCTACAAACATGTTCTTTTTGTTCATTATTCATTCTCCTTTTGAATTTGAATGTTCATTTACCCTATTATACCCTCTTTTGGCCAGTTGTAAACGTTAAAATGAATATTATTTTTAATTGCATGAATATTTCTTTCATACTATACTATGGAAAAGGAATTCGGAGGTACCATGAACGAGGTCAGCGCAATCTATACCATACAGAGCAAGTATGCGAGCTTGAGCATCAAAGAGAAGAAAATCGCCGACTTCATCCTGAAGCACCCCAAGGAGTCGGTAAACCCCAGCATCGAGGAGCTTGCCGAAAGAATTGGCATCAGTGAATCGACTATGGTCCGATTTGCCCGCAAGCTTGGTTATACTGGATACCAGCGATTTCGCATCGCCTTGGCCAGGGAGACCATCCCCTCCAATGAACAGGTCTTTGAGATAGGGGTGTCCGACCAGGAAGACCCTATCGATACGGTATTCAAGAATGCACAGGATACCCTCAATGAAACCTATAAGAGAATTAACCG
>CAZGOK010000166.1:0-5004 GCA_964527665.1 uncultured Sphaerochaeta sp. | reverse complement strand
TTCAGCACCATGACCCACTTCTTCGGCTATGAGGGCAGATGTGCATTCCCCACAAACTTTGACGCTGACTACTGCTATAGCCTCGGCTATAACGCCTTCATGCTCATCGCAGGAGCTCTGACTGGGTACATCTCCTCGGTGACCAACCTCTCCCACCCTGCATCAGAGTGGAAGGCCGGGGGAATCCCCATCACCATGATGATGAACCTCGAGCAGCGCCACGGTTCGATGAAGCCTGTCATCAAGAAGGCCTTGGTCGAACTCGATGGAGCGCCCTTCAAGTACTTTGCAGAACACCGCGAAAAGTGGGCACGACAGACGTGCTTTGTCTATCCGGGGGCTGTGCAGTACTTCGGACCTGCTGAGGTCTGTGACCAGACAACCCGCACTCTAGCACTCGAGCAGGGCGTGTAACCTTTTCCCCATCCCGTGCTAAGGCACCTGGGCAAGAATAAAGAAACTTCAGTATCAAGGAGGGCTATCGCACAAGCGATAGCCCTTCTCATACCCACCCCACATAGGATCATAGCACGATGATCCTATACATTCATACTTGTTATGTGGGATATTCACTCGTATTATAAAGATTGAGCTGTCACAAGCAGAAACAAAAATACTTTTTATATTATATTATAATATATAGGTTTATTAATATTCAGAAAGAAATATATTTTTTCTCTTCATTACGAATGTCTCCTGTATTGACATAAGTTAGAATAAATTCATACCATTATAGTGTATTAAAGAGACCAAACACTGCCAGCAGCAGCAACGGGTCTCCTACTGGAGTTAGCTATGAGAAAGAGTTCCATCACCATATTTCTGACCCTAGTGTGCTTAGCCATACCTCTGTTCGCAGTGACCGACACCTTTACGGTGAGCACGACCGTTGCTGATGTGGGGAAGATCAAGGTATCAAGCGACCTCTCCGTAGCGGCTACAGAACGTGCATTTGAAGCACTTGGCTCCTTTACCAACCTCAGCATAACTACCGCAGGAGAGCAGGAGTTCAGTGCCTATGTGAGCACGCTCTCCAACAGCCGCACAGGGTATACTGTGTCCATGAAGGCCAATGCCATGCGTAGTGATGATTCATATATAGACTATACGATAACGGTCAACTCGGTTGCCGTCACGACAAAGGGGGCAACCCCTGCAACAGAGGCGACCATAGTGACGGCCCCCTCCCTAGCAATTATGGAGACGCACTCCCATGCCATCACGCTCTCTGTCGATCCAACATCCTTGGGTGCAGCACTTTCAGGTGCCTATACTGGGACAGTGACCTTCACCTACGCTGCCACATAAGAAAAAGGAGCAGATAGTATGAAGATCACAGCCCGCTAGGACCTACTTGGCCCGCGTAACCGAGCGCAAGGCCTTGCCTTCGGTACTCCAGTAGATCATATTGTTGCGCAGCTCGTCCCCTAGGCAGAAGTGCTTCACCCCCAAGGCAATGTAGGGCTTGGCCTCATCTGAGTGGTTGATCTCGCACCTGGGTTCAACTCCCTTCTCCAAGGCGATCTCAATCATGCGCTTCTCCACATCCCTGACCTCCTGCTTGTGTTCAGCATAGTCCCACCCGCTGTTCATCGCATAGTCAGAGGGGCCGAACTGTACCATATCGACCCCTTCTACGGAGCAGATGGCCTCCAGTTCCTCAAAGGCCTGGCGCTTCTCGATCATGATGGCAACCACTGTCTCACGCAGCATCGCTGCATACTCCATCTGGGAGAGGTTTGGCTCAAATCCTATGAAGCGGCGCGTCGGCTTGCCAAAGCGTCCCTTGTCCTGGGGGCTGTCTGCCCTGATGGCCTCTATGGACTGGCGTACCTCCTCAGCACTTTTGTGGTCGGTAAAGAGGATGCTCTGGAACCCTGCGGCCAAGGCCCTCTGTGCGATGTAAAACCGGTTCTGAAAATCAACCTTTATCATGGACGAAATCTTGTGCAGCTCCGCTGCCCTGACAAGATTCTCCAAGTCGGCATCGGTGAAGGGGGCGTATTCGGCTACAAACTCAATGTAATCGTACTGTCCGCTTGCTCCCACCGCCTCAACCATAAGGGGCCAGGTGCTGAGGATGCGAGTCCCCATAGATGGCCTCTCTTCCTGTAGTAGTTTTCTGAAGATATTCGTATGCATGGTATGCCACCTTTTTTCCTTAGTCTACCCCAACAAAAGATACCCTGCAATATGCATCTTCCAAAGCCAGAGGAGTCCTAGTGTGATATACTGCTTCGAGGAGGATCATCAATGCATACTATCGATCTCAACGGGCAGTGGGCCCTCTCACCCAAAGACACCAAGGCCATCGCCCCATATTGCAAATATTTCCTTAAGAACCCAGCAGTACCCTGCACCCTTCCTGGGGATATACATTCAGCTCTGCTGCAGCAAGAGCTCATCATCGACCCCTATTGGGGTACCAATGAGCTCGATATCCAGTGGGTCGGCCAGCATGACTGGATCTTGAGCAGGACCTTTACGGTCACCGAGGAGCAACTCGCCTTGGGCCCTGCAGTCATCACGCTGACCATGGCAGACACCATCATCGACCTTGTGGTCAATGGAATGAAGGTCGGCTCGCTTAATAACCAGTTCCGCAGGTTCCGCTTCGACCTCAAGCCGTTTCTTGCAGTCGGGGAGAACAGCATAACCTTGGAATTCACCAGCGCTGAGAATGAGGCCATACGGGAAGCTCAGAAGCTGCCCTATCCCATCCCCTACTCTGTCTACCCTGTCTCGGCAAAGCACCGCAACCTGATCCGCAAGACCCAGTGCCATAGCGGATGGGACTGGGGTCCGTGCATCATGAGCTTTGGGGTGTATGAGCCCATAGAGCTCCAGTTCATTGACGAGGGCATCATCGAGTCGGTTGTCACCGACACCAAACAGCTCGGGGATGGAAGCTGGGAAGCCCGGGTCAACGTGGTATACAACGCAATTCGAGACCAAAAGCTCTCCAGCATGGCAACGCTGGGCAACGCTCGCCAGCAAGGAGAGATCAACCTCACCAGGGGGCTCAACAAGCTCACCTTCACCTTGGTGTGCAAGGACGTCGAGCTATGGTGGCCTGCAGGAGAGGGCAAGCAGGCCCTCTACACACTGGACCTCAGCGTGGGCATTCAGAGCCTTTCCAAACGCATCGGCTTCAGGACCATTGAGGTCAAGACGGTGGAGGATGAGGACAAAAGCGGCAAGAGCATGACCTTCTCTGTAAATGGAAGGGACATCTTTGCCAAGGGAGCCAACTGGATACCCGCCGATGCCCTCTTCTCCCGCCTTACCGAGGAGCGCTACGAGCAGCTGTTGCAATCCTGTGTCGATGCCAATATGAACATGCTTCGCCTCTGGGGAGGCGGACTTTATGAGATGGAGTGTTTTTACGACCTCTGTGACGAAAAGGGGCTCTTACTCTGGCATGACTGCATGTTCAGCTGCTCGATGTACCCTTCCAACCCCGAGTTCCTTGCCAACGTGGAGTCTGAGCTTCGCTACCAGATACCACGCTTGCGCGACCACGCAAGCATTGCCTTGTGGTGCGGGAACAATGAGGACCTGGGGGCTATAAGCTGGTACGAGGAGTCGAAGAACAACCCCTGGAGGTATGTCATCGACTATGACCGCCTCAACGAGGGGACTGTGGGCAGGGTCATCCAGGAGCTGGACCCCACCAGGCAGTGGTGGCCTTCGAGCCCCTCTGCAGGGCCCGGGGACTATTCGGACAACTGGCACAATGACAACAAGGGGGATATGCACTTCTGGTCAGTCTGGCATGATGGCAAGCCTTTTGAGGAGTACTACACCATCAGGCCCCGCTTTGTCAGCGAGTTCGGCTACCAGAGCTTTCCCTCCCTCTCCACTGTTGAGGAGTATGCACCCCCTTCGGAGCATAACCTCACCAGTGAGGTGATGGAGCACCACCAGAAGAATGTGCGGGGCAACTCCATCATCATCGAGAACTTCAGCCGCTACTTCCGCCTCCCCCATGGCTTTGAGGCTATGCTCTACCTTTCGCAGGTCCAGCAGGCGATGGCGATGAAGACGGCCATCGAGTACTGGAGGACGCTGCGCCCCCACTGCATGGGTGCCCTTTACTGGCAGCTGAATGACAACTGGCCGGTGGCATCCTGGTCCTCGATCGACTATACGCTCAAGTGGAAGCTTCTGCACTACAGTGCAAAGAAGTTCTTCGCCCCCACCCTTCCCATCATGTACATGAAGGAGCAAGGTGAGGTCGAGGTCTTTGTCGTACACGACAAGATAACAGCACTACCGCAGGCTAAGGTTTCGGTGAAGGTCTACCGCTTCAACGGTGAGAAGGTATCCAAGAAGAAGTACATTGTGGATATCCCCCCTCAGAGCAGTACACGCATCTGCACCATTGAGCTGGACAAACTCACCATCGACCCTAGGGAAATGTTTCTTTCCATCAAACTGGAGAGTGACGAGCTGTATATCGAGGACGTCTGCCTGCTCGACCGGCCCAAGCGCTGTTCGCTTCTTGATCCTGCACTGGAATTGCAGGTGGAGAAAGCACAGGGGGGCTTTGCTGTGACAGTCAGCAGCAAGGCACCGGCATTTGAGGTTGCCCTTGATGCAGGATCGCTGAAAGGAACCTTCAGCGACAACCTCTTTAGCGTACGCCCCACTGCCCAGAAGATGGTCATTTTCAAGACACGGGAAAAGATCACCCTCAAGGAGTTTAAGGAGAGCCTCAAGGTATTTGACCTCTATGGGAGCAGCAGGTAACAGAAAAAAGAAAAAGAGAAAGAGAAAAAAGAAAGAAAAAGAGAGTGAAGCCTTACGCTATGACTGTTTAAGACAGGAAGACGTATCGTCATAATCATTCAATCGATCAATTTAACGCAACAACAAAAGAGGCCAGAGGCAATAAGCCACTGGCCTCTTCTGTCTGGAGAATAGAAAATCAAACAAAACAAACTCTGTTAATACGAACGAATAGGCCTCACCCTGAACGCAAGAGTCCTGGTCCACTCTTCC
>CAZGOK010000165.1:0-5009 GCA_964527665.1 uncultured Sphaerochaeta sp. | reverse complement strand
TGCATCCGATACGCCCTGACATCTGGACGATGGTGCAGATCCCCCTTCGGGTCGTCTATGCTTCGCATCAGGATATAGCCAACCGTGACCCCCTCGCTGTCGGGCTCCTTTTTGATGCCCTTTCGGCAAGTGGGTTTGCCATGCAGATCATGCATGACTCCAGGCCCGCAAGTGGTGCTGAACATCTTATAAGTCATATCTGGGAGATGGAGCACCTCTCTAAGGGGGGCCTTCCTGTAAGCCACGGCTTCAAGGTTGCTGTAGGGACCCTTGCCATGAGTTTTCTGTATGAGATGCTTCCAAGGATGGACCTCTCCTCCATTATGCAAAAGTCAACTCAAAGCTGGGAAGAGAGAAAAGAGAGTATAGAACAGGCCTTCTCCTTTGCTCCTGCTCTGCTTGATCAGATCATTCCAATCGCAAAGAGTAAGTTCCTCTCTGGCGATGCCCTCATAAGTAGAAGAAAAGCCATCCAGATAGCCCTGCCGCATCTATTAAGGCGTTGTACTGTCCAGCTCCCACCCTTTAGGGAGTTGAGGCAGGCCATGGCTGAGGTTGGTTGTCCCCTTACCTATACGGATATAAACACCACAAAGGAGAACTTCCTGCATGCCATCCGGGCTGCTCAGATGATCAGGAACCGCTATACCTTGCTGGACTTGCTGTATGAGGCAGGGTTCTTGGAAGAGGCATTGAAGGCTTTTGATCTGGATGTTTTTTAGAATTGATGAAATATGAATAAGGAGGGGTACTGTATGCACCCTGTTATTGGAATTAACCTGCCCAACAAGACCGCGTTTGGGAACCTTGATGAAACCCTGCGCCAGATCAAGGGTGATGGATTTGATGCTGTTGAGATAAACATCGAGACCTTCCCCCTGATAATTGGTGGAGAGATCTGCAGGCAGTGGGTGGAGTTGCTCAAACTGACCTTGAGAAAGCACGACCTCATCTACACCGCCCATATTGGCCGGGGCTTGGACCTTCGCTGCCTAGATGAACACACCTTCCATACCCGGGTTCTGAACGCTTCACTGGAGATCTGCAGCGAACTGAACATGAAGGTCCTGGTCCTGCACTACGAGGTGAAAGGGCAGAACCAGGTTGCCGAACAGCAGTTCCTTGAAGCACATAGGAAGGCAGCCTTACTAGCTGCCGAACTTGGTGTCGTCATCTGTGTGGAGAACATCGAGGTGGAGTTGGTCGCCCCTGTGGTAGAGCTTGCCCAAGCGATAGACCATCCGAACCTGCGACTGAATCTAGACACCGGACATGCCTTTCTAGCTGCTCATTACTATCAGTTTGATTTCCTTGAATCTGTGGAGATGATGGCCCCATATCTTGGTCATGTGCATCTCAATGATAATACAGGGACATTTGAGCCATTGAGGATCACAAACCGCACCGTCTATGACGGACTGCCCATGGGATATAGGAGGGAGTTCGGTAGAGGTGATATCCACCTTCCTCCCTTCTATGGGAAGATACCTTTCAGCGAAGTCTTTTCCCGTATTCCTTCTACCTATGCAGGAATCTTTATCTGTGAGTATATGTCTGGAGATTTCACTCCCCTCAACAGGAAGATCCAGGAGCAGGTGCGTCTGGCCCTAGAGGAATCATTATCCTAGGGCTTCTTGCATCATTGCGGTAAAAGAGGTGGGTGCGTTGCTGACAAAGCTGTGCACACCCTCCTTATAAAGATATCCCAACAATTGGGGCGAAGCGGTGAATATGCTTGTTTCAGATGCCGTTGTCCGGCAAATACGATACATCCTAATTTTTAGTGGGAAGCGAGACAGAGCTTATCGTTTATAAGTACATGCGCCTTTTATTTTAGGCTGAGGCCAGACTTTCAGTAGTACAGTGGTACCGCAATGCTTAACACTATCGATTTGCAAAAGCTCTCCCCTCTATTTGAAAACGTTCTCAATAAGCTTTTCTGTGGATTAGTGTGCCAAATCCCAATTTTTCTTTTTTTCATGAGAAATAGTTAAAGTTTGACAAATGTCTAAAACGGTGCAATCATAAAGGTGTGATAACGTTTTCAACCTTCTTTGGGTTGAAACTTACCATGCGAAGCAAGGCTGGAAAAGAAAGGAGAGTCGATCGTAAGGGTTTCCAGCCTGTTGTCGATAGTGATCAAGCCAAAGTAGTTCGTGCTTTGGATCGATAAAAATCTTAGGAGGATTGAAATGAAAAAACTGTTTTTGGTTCTGGCTATCGTTCTGATGGTCGTCTCACCACTTGTTGCACAGGCATCAGGTGAAACAGCCGGGAAGAAATCGTATCAGACGTTGCAGATGTACACCGCCCTCGATACTGAAGAGGCTCAATACTATCTTGATGTGTTCCAAAAGAGCACCGGCATCAAGGTTGAGTATGTCCGCATGAGTTCAGGTGAAGTGCTTGCTCGGATGGAGGCTGAAAAGTCCAACCCACAGGCAAGTGTCTGGTTTGGTGGATCCAACACAGACCATATCAACGCCAAGTCAAAGGATCTTTTGACCCCTTACAAGCCCAAGACAGATTTTGAGCTTGCTCCCATGCTCCATGCTGATGACTATAGCTGGAATGGTTTCTATACCGGAGCCATCGGCTTTGTGTCAAACACCGAGTTCCTGAAGAAGAACAACCTGCAACCACCCAAGTCTTGGGATGACCTGTTGCACCCCGCCTATAAGGGCCAGGTCGAAATGGCATACCCATACACCTCCGGTACCGCTTATACCACATGGGCAACCATCATCCAGATGAAAGGCCTTGAAGGCGCACTGGACTGGTGGGAGAAGTTCGACAAGAGTATCCACCAGTATACCAAGAGTGGAACAGCCTGTATCGCACGAGCTGGCCTTGGTGAGTGTGCAGTGGGCATCTCCTTCTCCCATGACATCATGGCAAAGGGCATTGCAATGGGCTACCCATTGGTAATCTCCTTCCCAGAAGATGGGACTGGCTATGAAGTTGGTGGGGTTTCCATGATCAGGGGAGCAAAACAGGTTCCTGAAGCGGAAATCTTCATGGACTGGTGTTTCTCCGAAGAGGCCCAGAACTTGTTCATCAAGTATTCACGTCTTCCTGTTAATCCAAAGGCAATTGTTGCTGAGGGAGCCGTCAAGCTCTCTGACATCAAGCTCATCGATTATGATGCAGTGAAGATGGGTCTGTCTAAGGACAAGTATGTTACAGCCTGGAGAGACAGGATCGGCAAATAACGATCCTGATAGTTGAAAATCGGGGTGCAGCTGCTTGTACATAGTGTGCAGTAAAGGTTGCACCCCTTAGTTTTGAGGAGAACGAATGAAGAAGTTCAAGTTCAGTAATACTACTCGGGTAAATGACCTCAGAAAGATGCTCGGAGAACCCTTCCTAATGCTCGCGATTCTTGTGGTTTTCTACATGCTCATTGTATTTGTCATATTTCCCATCTACCAGGTGTTCAAGACCAGTCTCTTGTATGAGGGCTCTTTCAGTCTCAAGAACTACAGTGATGTGCTCAGGCGTTCGTACTATATCAAGCCCCTGATCAACAGTATGGTCCTTGGTGTTCTGGTGGGTACCATAGGGACGGTCATCGGCTTTACCTTCGCCTATGCAATAACCAGGACTCCGATGAAAGGCAAGGGTGCGTTCCGTATGATCGCGACCTTCCCTATGGTATCTCCTCCCTTTGTCGTGGCTCTGGCCTGTATCCTGCTGTTTGGCCGTTCAGGCTTCTTTGCAGGTGCGATCGGGAATATCTATGGGCTTACCGGCCTGGTCATCGTTGAGGTCATAGCGTACTCACCAACGGCCTTCCTGGCCCTTGTCGGAGTGTTGCAGGCCATCGATCCTGCCCTTGAGGAAGCTGCCATGGATTGTGGAGCCTCTCGCCTGAAGATTTTCAGGACCATCATCCTGCCCTTGGCAACACCCGGTCTGGTTAGTGCCTGGCTGTTGGTGTTCATCCAGTCACTCGCTGACTTTGGCAACCCCATGATCTTGTCGGGGAACTTCTCGGTCCTCTCTGTGCAGGCCTATCTGCAGATTACCGGCATGTATGACCTGGCCCGTGGTTCCACGCTCGCCATCCTGCTGCTGATCCCCACCGTCATAGCCTTCTACCTGCAGAAGTATCTGCTTTCGAAGAAGTCCTACGTGACAGTGACAGGCAAGCCGACCTCTGCAACCATCAAGAACCTGGAGTGGTACATAAAGGCTCCCGTCTATGCCGTTTGCATAGGATTTGCAGCTATTGTGCTTCTGTTCTATGGCATGGTGGTATGGGGCTCTTTCCAGAAACTCTGGGGAGTGGACTCCTCCCTTACGCTGCGAAACTATACGCAGATGTGGAAGATGGGCAAGGGCTACATTGTGGATTCCCTACTCATCTCTGCAATTGTCACGCCGATCACCGGGGTGCTGAGCATGTTCATCGCATACCTCACCACCCGCAAGCAGTTTCCCGGAAGGAACTTCATCGAGTTCTCTTCCATGCTAACCTTTGCCGTCCCTGGAACAGTAGTAGGTATCGGATATATCCTGGCATTCAACACCCCCTCGATGCTGATGCCTGTGACCCTTACGGGAACAGGGTTCATCATCATGATCTTGTTGGTGTTCAGGAACCTGCCGGTGGGTATCCGTAACGGTGTGGCGGCGATCCAGCAGATAGACCCTTCCATTGAAGAAGCTTCTATCGACCTCGGTGCCGACAGCAGCATGACCTTCCGCAAGATTACCTTGCCGATGATCACACCGGCGTTTTTCTCCGGTCTGGCAAACTGTTTTGTCCGTTCCATGACGGCCATCAGTGCGATCATATTTGTGGTTTCTGGAAAATGGAACCTTATCACCGTTGCAGTCCTGGGATTTGTCGACAACAGCCAGTATGCACAGGCAGCAGCGATGAGCTTGCTGCTGATCGCTATAGTTGTTGCGGCCCTTGGCCTGATCAAGCTGTTTACCGATAGGATGGGAAGAGGTATGAACGCTTCCGCAATCTTGGAATAGGGAGAAACCATGAAGCAAAA
>CAZGOK010000164.1:0-5060 GCA_964527665.1 uncultured Sphaerochaeta sp. | reverse complement strand
ATATATTAAATCATAATTAAGCCCATATTAATATTCTAAAAAGAATATTAATATGGGCTTATAATCAATACAAGAACATATAAACAAGAACATCTACCACTCATCAATCTCGCTTGCAAGGTCCTCATCGGAAATCTTGCGCCTCACCTTTGCTGAAAGGACGGCAAAGCTGGTGGCCAGATCGGTGCGCTGGACCACCACCCTCTCAGGGAGCTTGAGGTCCTTCGGGGCGAAATTCCAAATAGCCATGATCCCACAGCTGACCAACAGGTCGGCAACCTCCTGGGCATGCATAGCGGGGACGGCAAGCACACCGATGTTCACATGGTGCGCCTTGAGATACTCCCTGATGTCGGAAATGGAATAGACGGGGACCTCCCCCAACCTGGCTCCCCATTTCACCTCATCGATATCAAAGGCGGCCACTATCTTGAGCCCATAGGTATCAAAGCCCTCATAACGGGCAAGGGCCGAGCCGAGGTGCCCTGCCCCCACCAGGATTGCATCGGTGGAGTTGTCCCATCCCAGGGTATGGATGATGGCGTCAATGAGGCGTGAGATGGTAAAGCCCACCTTGGGCCTGCCCTCTATGCCGGTGCAGGAGATGTCCTTGCGCACCTGGATGGGCTTGAGCCCAAGCTCCTCGGCAAGGGTGGTTGCAGATACCATCTTCTGCCCTTCCTCAAGATATTGCTTCAAAAGGCGGAGGTAGGAGGGCAGTCGCTTGATCGTGGGTATGGGTATATCTTTGTTGGGCACATCCATCACTGGTTCTCCTTTAGTTTGCGCAGCACAGCATCTATGGTCATCTGGGGTGTAGAGGCACCGGCTGTTATCCCCAGTATACCATAGGCTTTCATCTCAGGTGTAACTTCATCTTCAGTTTCTATATGCCAGGCCTGTTTGCCCTGGCTGACGACCAGGGAGTAGAGGGCCCGGGTGTTGGCGCTCTCCTTCCCCCCAACCACAAGAATTGCATCACACTTCTTGCACAGATCAAGGGCGGCATCACGGCGGCTGACAGAACTCGGGCAGACCTCGTTACGCAGCTCTATGTGATAGCCCTCGCCCTTCATGGCCTCCAGTGATGAGCGTATAGACCTCCAAAGGAGGCGGTCGAAGGTGGTCTGGACAAAGACCGCATACTCCCCCTCCCTTTCGAGCTGCGAGAGGTCGCCGACACTGGTCACAAAGATTGAGGGAAACAGTACCCCATTTCTTTCGACACCCTGCATTGCCAGGGTCTCCGGGTGGTCCTCATGCCCCACTATGACTATCGTAGCTTCCTTCTGGTTTTCAGCTATAAGGTTGAGGTTGCGCGAGACCACAGGGCAGGTGGCATCCATGACGGTGAAGCCGGACTCGACAAAAGCACGCCTAAGGGCATCGGTTACCCCATGGGCCCTGAGCACTACAAGGCCAGGGGGATGCCCCTCGGGGGAGGAGATGGTCACCAACCCCTGGTAGGCAAAAGAGGAGCACACCTGGCGGTTATGGATGACCTTGCCCAGCGAATAGACAGGCAAATCCCTCTCCTGAGCTTCCCTGATAGCATGTTCAACCATGGAGATTGCCCTGGAGACACCATTGCAGTACCCCATTGTATCGGAGAGTATAAGTTCCATGCTAACCTCCCAAACGAGAAACGCCACCGCAAGGAGAACTCACGGCGGCGCATTCGAATACTATAGGCAACTTACTTGGTCGTCTTGACCTTTGCAACTGCCTTTTCCTTTTTCTGCGCCTTGCTGATCCAATAGAGCATCGCAGGTGCGAGCATATTGGATGAGAAGGTACCGAACAGGATTCCAAAGCCCATGTTCACCGCAAACATTCGGATGTCACCAGCAGCAAAGATTGCCAGAGGCAAAATTGCTACCAACGTAGTTGCTGCACTCATGACAGTACGGGACAACGACTGGGTAACACTCCTATCGATCAGGACAGAAAGGGGAGCTTTCGCATCCAAGGTTATATTTTCACGAATACGGTCGAAAATTACAATGGTGTTGTTCAGCGAATATCCAATGATTGTCAAAAGTGCAGCGACGGTGGTGCTGGAGAACTCGAACCTGAAAAGGGCGATTACTCCAAGCAGCATAAGCACGTCATGCACCAAGGCAATGAGAGAGGAGACCGCATACGCAATCCTAAAGCGGAACCAGATGTAGACCAGGATCAAGGCCATTGCGACGATGATGGCAAGGACGGAACTGGAGACCAGTGTCTTGCTGAACTTTGCACCGATGTAATCGCTGGCAAGGACAACAACGCTGCCTTCACCGAAATGAGCGGCAAGGGCGAGCCTTACAGCCTCTTCCATGGAAGACTGGGTATCCTCGTCCTTGATGCCCAGGCGGACCTGGAACATCTGGGAGTCAGAGGCCCCCATGGTCTGCACCTTCACATTGCCCAGACCGTCAAGTGCCTCGCGGATCTCCTCGATGGAGACACTGCCGGAAGCCTTGAAGTTCAGGTTGGTGGGCTTCTCACTGAGTGTGGCAGGAAAACCATACCCCGAGAGCAGGTCAGCGGTCTCAAAGGATCCCTTGAGGGCCGTGGCATCAATTTTATCAACCGCATTCAGAGCTGCAGCCAAATCGGCGGCAGTCGGATATGAGGCTGACTTGAACGTCTTGACCATAACACCTTCAGAACCGCGAACCTCAAGGGTGAGGGCGGAACCAGAGATGGAAAGGACGGCGTCTTCGCTACCGGAATAGCTGACAGTCAGGCCGATAGGTGCAACCTGAATGCGCTGGCTCAAGCCGCTCTCAAAGTCAACGCCTAGGTTAAACCCACCGTTGACCACAAAAGCGCCACCTCCGACTAGCAGGAGGACTATTGCCAAGATCCAAGAGAACCAACGGTATCTGATGACAGGAATATCTTTTTTAGGCATTTAGTTTTTCCTCCAACTGATGTGCAATTTTCTGCCTTTGCGATCGGCAACGGTTGCATCAAAAATCAAGTGAGACACAAACAAGGCGGTAAAGACGGAGCTTACAATACCAATTGCCAGGGTATTCGCAAAGCCCTTGACGGAACTGGTACCGAGCTGAGAGAGGACCAGGGCCGCAATGATGGTCGTGATGTTAGCATCCATGACTGTCCAGAAAGCCTTGCCAAACCCTGCCTTGATGGAAGCGATGTCGCTCTTGCCCATCTGCCTCTCTTCCTTGATACGCTCAAAGATGATTACGTTGGTATCGACAGCCATACCGAGCGTCAGGATAAGACCTGCCACACTGGTAAGGGTGAGGGTAAAGTTAAAGGCGGAAAGCACGGCGATCATGATGAACATGTTGAACAGCAAAGCAAGGTTCGCCACCAGGCCGCTGAGGCTGTAGTAGGCAAACATAATGATGACAACCAGGAGCAAGCCGAGGGCGATAGCCTTAAGTCCTGCACTGACAGCATCTTCACCAAGGGTGGCTCCGACAGCCTGCTGGCTGGAAACAGTCAGCTCGATGGGAAGGGCGGCGGTGCGTAGGACAATAGCGAGGTCATTGGCCTCTGCAGCATTGAACCCTGAGATCTGCACAGAACTGCGGATGCCCTGGGTGATGGTTGCCATCGCCTTTACCTTGCCGTCCATGACCACTGCTAGGGTGTCATTGACGTGAGTGGAGGTCAGTTTATAGAAAACATCACCACCGACGCTATCAAGCTGGAAGTTGACCACAGGACGTCCGGTTATACCATCAGTACTTGTAGTTGCGCTTTCCAGATGCGTGCCGTCGAGGCCAACTTCTTCTTCAATGACCACATAGCGTTCCAACTCATCGATGCCGTAGCTGTCGCTGACGTAGTATCCTGCTGCAATCTTACCTGCAGGGAGGAACTCAGGCTGCTTCAGTGCACCGGTGTCGGTGTATACCTCAGAGGGATTGGCCTTGTAGTAGGCAGAAAGCTCATCGGTAAGGGCTGTATCGACAATCTTGAACTCCAAGGAACCCTTGCCCCTCAAGAAGGAGTTTACCCTCTCAGGGTCGGCAGCACCTGGGATCTCAATGAGGATCTGGTCTGTTCCCTGCAGCCTGATGACAGGCTCGCTGACACCAAACTGGTCGATGCGCTTCTCCAGGATCTCAATATCCTGTTTGACAGCGGCGGTGACCTGTGCAGAGGATGCCGAAGCGCCCCTCTTTGCCTCATAGGACTTGACATCAGCCTCCAAAAGGATGCTCATGCCTCCACGGAGGTCCAGGCCAAGCTGCAAAGCTTTGCCACTCAATTTCTTGAGCTCCAGCAGTTCGGTACGATAATACTCTTCACAGGTGTCAAAGAGACCCTGCTCATTGTAGAACCCACCGAACAGGGCTTCCATTGTCCATGTCTTGGGCACAGGTTTCTTCATGGCCTTATAGTTGGCCTTTGCCTGTACTTTCAGATATCCATACTCGCTAGGAAGAATGGCAAGGGGATCCTTCGCCACCAATTCCTTTAATGCACGAAGGTCCCGCGAAGCTTGTCCGCGTGAATATTCCTTGATTTGCACGTTCGAGCCTGTTGCCAATTCTTTGGTGCTCTGAGGTACCCCGCCGTACCACTTGACTGTAGGATATAAGAAAAATCCACACATCAAGATCACCAGCAGAACAATCACCAGACGACTCCGTTTTTTCATGATACTCTCCAGATTGTCTCTATAGTTTATTTTTTAGTGTCGGTTTCGGGGGCCGTCTCAACAACGGTCGCATCAGTAGCCTCTTGCTTTGCCTTTGCCTTGCTCTTCTTGGAGGCAGGTGCTGCCTTGGGAGCCTTGGGTTCAGCCACAACGGTCTCTTCGGCCTTCTCCGCTTCAGGAGCGCTGACCTTTTCAACCGGTGCTTTCTTTTTGGAAGAAGCAGTCTCAGCCTTGCGGTTCACAATGCTGCTGATAGCACTTCTGGAAAATTCTAGGCGGGTGTTATCATCGACCTTCACCACAACCGTAGTTTCCTTGACAACAACGACAGTCCCGTGGATTCCTCCAATGGAAACGACCTTGTCGCCTTTCTTGACCGATGCGAGCATCTCCTTGGTTTCCTTGTCCCGCTTCTTTTGCGGACGAATGA
>CAZGOK010000163.1:0-5079 GCA_964527665.1 uncultured Sphaerochaeta sp. | reverse complement strand
ACCTTCTTGACCTCGACCTGAAGGAACACAACCACCTCAGCCTGACATGCATTGCCGGCAGGACAGGTCTTTCCAGGAAGATCACCACCAGCAAGATCAGCCGTCCGGGTCTCCCCTTGAGCGGCTTCTTTGAGGAGTTCAGCAACGACAGCATCCAGGTCTTCGGACGTGGGGAACAGGCATATCTGCACAAGCTTGAGGCCGAGCACAACCTAACAAGCATTGAGCGCCTCTTCAAATACGACATACCCTGCTGCGTTTTCTGCGATGGAGCTGACCCAAGCCCCCGCTTCACGGCCCTTGCAGAGGAGACAGGGACAGCGATCCTCAAGACAGGGCTTCTCTCCTCAGACTTCTCGCGCAGACTCTACCAGACCCTTGACGAGGTCTTCGCACCGACGCAGACCATCCATGGCGTCCTTGTCGAGGTCTACGGCATAGGGGTCCTGATCACCGGAGAGAGCGGCGTCGGCAAGAGCGAGACCGCCTTGGAGCTCATCGAACGCGGGCACCGCCTCATAAGCGACGACACCGTAAGGCTGAGGAACATCAGCGACAACTTCATCGTCGGCATGGGGGAGAACCCCCTGCTTGCCCACCATATGGAGATACGGGGTCTGGGCATCCTCAACCTGGCTAACCTCTTCGGAGTCGGTGCCATCCGCGACCGCAAGCAGGTCCAGCTCTCCGTCAAGCTCGAGCCCTGGGATGCAAAGAAGAACTATGACCGTGTGGGCGAAGGGTCGATGCATGACCACTACCTGGGCATCGCCATCCCGATGGTCCTCATCCCGGTAAAGCCCGGACGCAATATCCCAGTCATCATAGAGACTGCAGCAAGAAACGAGCGGCTGAAGAAGTTAGGCTACTACTCAGCCAAGGAGTTCGACCAGAGTGTGCTCAAATGGTTGGAGAGCGAATCTGCGAGAAATATGTACAACATCAATGAGGAGATGCACTGATGGTCACACGAGAGATCAAGGTATGCAACAGGGCAGGCATCCATGCACGCCCTGCTGCGAATATCGTGAAAGTTGCTAACAAGTTCGACAGCGAGCTGTATTTGGAAAAGGGTACCATGAAGATCAACGGAAAATCCATCATGGGCATCATCACCTTGGGTGCTACCTACCAGAGCACCCTCACCATGATGTGCGAAGGTCCTGAAGAGGAAGCGATGGCCGATGCCATCGAAACCCTGTTCCAGAACCGTTTTGAGGAGTAAAAGATGCGTGAACTGACCCAAAGACAGAAGGATGTGGCCTTATTCATAAGCCAATTCATCAGGAAGAACAACTATGCCCCCTCTATCCGTGATGTTGCCGAAAACTTCGGTTTTTCTGTAAAGGCGGCTCACGACCACATCAAGGCCCTTGAGACGAAAAAAGTCATCAGGACAACCGACGGCATCTCCCGTTCCATTGAAATAATCAGCGAGGAGTACATCCCACGCGAAGAGATGATCAGCATCCCGGTCCTGGGCACCATCGCAGCAGGGGTCCCCCTGATGAGTGAAGAGAATACCGACTACCTCCTGAACCTTCCCATCTCCATGATCAGCAACACCCACAACACCTATTTTGCCCTGAAGATCCGAGGCGAAAGCATGATAGAGGCAGGCATCTTCGACGGGGACATAGCCATTCTTAGAAAGTGTGAGACAGCCAATACAGGGGATATCATAGCTGCCTCCGTCGGGGAGGAAGAACCCGGCATTACCCTGAAGGGGTACTACCCTTCCAATGGGAACATCGAACTGCGTCCTGCAAACTCTGCTATGGGACCCATCATCACGCGCTCGTGCAGGATCCATGGCAAGCTGCACCTCCTGATAAGGAACTACGCGTGAGTGCCCCTGCCCACCTCCTGCTCGGCCCTGAAACCGGAGAGAAAGAGCTGTTGCTCAAACAGATTCGGGACGCCCTGAAACAGGAGCAAGGCGGGGACCTTGAGATGCACCGCTTCTACCCCTTCGAAACAGAGAAGGGTGAGATTTTTATAGCACTGAACAACAACTCCCTCTTTGCCGAACACCGCTTGGTCATCCTCAGCCAAGCAGAGGGCCTCAACACCTCCATGGTCGACTCCCTGGCGGAGTACCTCGCCCACCCCAGCGACACGGCGACACTGGTCATCATCTCCAGCGAAACCCGCCTTTCAGCCAAGCTGTTGAAGGCCGTCCCCAAAGAGAACACCAAGATCTTCTACGAGCTCTTCGATAATCAGAAGTTCGGTTGGGTGCGTGACTTCTTCAAGAAGTACGGCCTTACCATCGAATCCGATGCGATAGACCTCCTCTTGTCGATGGTGGAGAACAACACCCAGGAGCTGCGCACCATCTGCAGCCAGCTGACCCTCTTTTGGAAAACAGGGGATGAGGGCAGGCCCATAACCGAAGATGACATCCAGACCTATATCCACCATAGCAGGCAGGAGGATGCATTCACCCTCTTTCCCTACATAGCAAAGGGCGACCTCAAGATGAGCATCTCATCGCTGCATGCCATCCTAGGCAGTGGGGACAGCTCCAGTGGCATCTTGCTGGTATCGGGGCTGTTGTGGCAGTTCAGGCGCTTACTCTCCATACAGGAACAGATACAGGAAGGCTCCAGCGAGTACGAAGCTTTCTCCAATGCCAGGGTCCTGGGAAAGGGGGTGCCGGTACGCAGTCCCCGCGACAAGGGCGTCTACCACCAGGGACGGGAGACCTATAGCAGAGAACAATGCCGCTCCATCATCACAGCCCTGGCCGAGGCTGACCTGGCGACCAAGGAAGCAGGGTCGGAGATGCTCGCTATCGTATTGGAGAGGATGCTCTACCGCATCGTCTCCTGCAAGGGAAGGCCCCTCTCCAGTGTCGGGTTTGCCACGCTCTAGAGATTGAGCTGCTTCAGCAGACGCTGGGCAACAGGAAGGGGGATACCCCCCTCCTTTGCAAGCTCATCCGGCTGTTTGCCGAGCATCACTTCCAAACTTCCAAAGGTCTTCATAAGCTCCATACTTCTTTTCTTCCCAATCCCATCGACCGACTGCAGCAGTTGGAACGAAGCGTCGCGGCTTCTTGCCGCCTGGTTGGCACTGGTTGCAAACCGGTGACACTCGTCGCGCACTGCGATGACCAGACGCAGCGTTGCGCTATCTTCAGAGAGCAACAGCTGAGGGCGATCGTCATCGAAGATGATCGCCTCCAGCCTCTCGGCTATGCCGATGATAGGGATGTCAAACATCCCCAGGTCATCCAGGACCTCACGCACGGCATTGACCTGGCCCTTGCCCCCATCAACGACCAGAAGACCGGGACGCTCAAGCTTCTCATTGAGAATCTTTGTATAGCGTCTGGCAGCCGCCTCGCGCATAGCCTCATAGTCGTCAACCTTGCCGTGCAGGCCCTTGATGTTGTACCTGCGGTAGTTGGGCTTGTCCGGATTTCCCTCGCGAAAGGAGATCAGCGAGGCCACGGTGTACTTACCCGATAGCTGGGCGATGTCAAAGCCCTCGATGAGTGAGGGCGGTGCAGAGAGACCGAGCACCTGGGCAAGTTCGACCAGGGCCTGGGAATTATCCTTGCTCTTCAGCCTTTTCTCCACATCCCTGGAGGCATTCTCCCTTGCCATCCTCAGGACCCTGTAGTGCTTGCCCTCAATAGGCAGGCTCACCTCAAGGCGTCCCCCAAGCAATTCAGAAAAGTACTGCCGGATCAGGGCGATGTCGATCTCATGGGAGACATAGAGGAACTGGGGCAGTTTCATGCCGTCGGCATAGTACTGCACCAGGAAGTTGAGCAGCGTTTCGGTCTCCTCGCCCAAGGTCTCCGCCCGGTAGAGGGCCCGCCCGATAAGGCGCCCATCGCGCATCTGCATCAGGGAGATGGTGCATAAGGGGCCGCGCATCTCAATGGCGGCATAGTCACGGCTCTCCATGGCCAGGTCCTGCACCTGCTGTTCGCTTCCGGTTGTGATTATGGCATCTATCTGGTCGCGCTTGATGGCAGCCTCCTCAAAGTTGAGGGCCTTGCTTGCCATGACCATCTCGGAGGTGAGTCGTTTCAGCAGGGCGTCGGTCTTCCCCTCCAGCAGGTCGACCACCGCCTGTACAGAAAGGGCGTACTCCTCTTGGGAGACCAAGCCGGCACACGGGCCGCTGCACAGGCCGATATGGTAATAGAGGCAGGGTTTGTCACGCTTTCTGAGCGGGATGCCACACCTGCGCAGGGGGAAGAGCTTTTCGATGAGGCTCAGGTAGAGCTCGAGCTTTCCCCCATCGGGGAAGGGTCCGAAGTAGCGTGAGCCGTCATCGACGATCCTGCGGGTCTTGAAGACCTTGGGGAAAGGTTCGTTTGTGATGCGTATCAGAAGATAGCTCTTGCCATCTTTGAGGGAGATGTTGTAGTGCGGAGAGTATTTCTTGATGAGGTTGTTCTCCAGCACCAGAGCCTCAAACTCGTTGCCGGTTATGATGTACTCTATCTGGGTGATCTTCTGGACCAGGGCGGCTGTCTTGGCACTGCGGTTTGCAAGGAAGTAGCTGACCACACGTTTCTTGAGGTCCTTTGCCTTGCCGACATAGATGATGGTGCCGCCCTTGTCCTTCATCAGATAGACCCCGCTGGCATGGGGAAGTTCCCTGGCCTGTTCGCTGGGGGGCAGGGACTCTGCTACGCTGGTGCCGAAGCTCTCAATCTCGGAGAGGTTGCTGTAGGGTTTTTTCTCATCACTCATTATACCCCTAGGATACTCAGTGGAACTTGTTTAGGCAATCGGAAGCCGGTACAATGGAGGGAATGGAACACCCTCTTTTTACCACCTTACCCCTGAGTGAACAAACATACCTTATGGACCTCCATACACAGTACTGCTTCAGCTTCCAGGAGCAGCGCCAGATCATTGAGACAGCATCAGACCTCCTGCAGTGGAAGATGGGCCCCATAGAGCACTGGTTTGATGAGCAACAGGTCAGTACCTTGCAGGGGCGAAAAAGGACAAAAGCCCTGGTTGCAGCTCTGCTCAAGCTCGTCACTGAGGAGCGCAGGCGTCCCACCGACTATGCGGACTTCTTTCCAAGCGAACTTCTGCCCGAGAA
>CAZGOK010000162.1:1195-5081 GCA_964527665.1 uncultured Sphaerochaeta sp. | reverse complement strand
GGGAAGGTCTGGATAAAGCCGTTCATCCTCATGATCAGGATCTGATAGTCCTCACCTCCTTTACGGGTAACCCCCACCCCTATGAGGATTCCCACCAGGGCTGCCAAGGCAGTTGCAAGAAGGCTGAGCGCTACGTGCTCGCCTGTCATCTCCAGAATGGTCTTTCGGGAGTGGGTGAACACGCTTTCAGAACGGAAGATGAAGGAGAGAACCGCTATCTGCACCTGTTCGAAAAACATGAAAACCAGCAGTAAGCCAACCAATCCTATGAGAAGGCCAATTCTTTTTTGAAGCGGTCTATCCATGTTCTTAGAGGGGGCCTTAGCCTTGGCTGATCTGTTGGATTGTTTCAAACCGCACCTCCCCACACAGCCTTCCCTCTTCACACACCACTGCCGCTGAAGGAAGCCCCAGGTTGAGAATCTTTGAGACACACTCCTTGAGCGATGAGTACTGCTGTACTGTATGCGACCCATTGATGGCTCGTCTGATAGTCTTCCCCCCTACCTGTATAGAGCCAAAGATAGGCTCCCCTTGTGCATTGACCTGCCAATAGGTGCGGTTAGAACAATCATCAAGATGGCTTGTTGTACGCTCTTCAGTTCCAGAGAGGGCCTCCTCCAAGGCACGATCTGCAGTGAAGAGCGTCAGGCGCTGCAACGATCTGTCAGGACCAAGGAAGCGTTCGACAAACTCATCTGCGGGGGCTGCCAGGACTCGCTCAGGGGTATCGGCCTGCACTATCATGCCATCCTTCATGATGACCAGGAAGTCTGCGAGCCTGATGGCCTCATCCATATCATGGGTGACAAAGACAACGGTCTTATGCAGTTTGCGCTGGATGCGGATAAACTCGTTCTGCAACTGCTCGCGGTTGAGCGGGTCCACAGCCCCAAAGGGCTCGTCCATAAGCAGCATCGGAGGGTCTACCCCAAGGGCCCGGGCAAAGCCAATGCGCTGGGCCTCCCCCCCTGATAGCTGATGGGGGTACTTCTTGCTGTAGATCTTGGGATCGAGTCGGACCAGAGAGAGCAGCTTCTCAACACGCTCGCCCCTCTCTGCCTTTGGCCACCCCAACAGGCGTGGCACAAGGTCGACATTCTCCTCCACACTCAAGTGCGGCATCAGGCCCACTGACTGGATGGCATAGCCCATGTTCCTGCGCAGCTCTGTCTCCGTGAGGCCCTCGATCTTGGGGTCCTCATACCTGATGAGACCCGAGTCGTTCCTTACCAGGGCATTGAGACAGCGCAGCGTTGTTGACTTGCCGCATCCGCTGGGACCGATGAGCACCGTTACCTTATGGGCAGGTATCTCCAGGGAGACATCTTTAAGCGCCTCAATCTTTCCATACTTCACCCCGATATGCTCTACCGTCAGGAAGGTATGGGTATCGGGGAGGATGGGGTGCATACGTTTTGGTGGCGTGCTCTCAGGCTCTTGCTTGTGGGGTTCTCTCATCGACGTTCCTTCTCTTTGCTTATCCATTTCCTACCGCCTTTGTACGCAAGGGAGTGGGTGTCACCAGGTGTATGAAAACCTGGAAGGCGCGGTCACTGACAACGGTAAGGGCTATGATAAGCAACATGCCCAATAGCACCAGATCGACAGAAGCCTGGCCAAGGCCTTCGAATACCAACACCCCCAACCCATCCCCTCCGATGAGCTTTGCAAGGGTCGCGTTTCCAATGGTCTGGATCAGGGCAACGCGGATGCCATGCAGGATACCTGGAGCCGCCAAAGGAAAGCGAACCATCCTCCAGACCTGCGTCGGTGCCATACCCATCCCCTTGGCCGCCTGGATGACAGACGCGTCTATGCTCATAAAGGCTGTGAAGCTGTACCTGATGATCGGATAGAGGGCGTAGGTGCTCAATGCTATGATGGCGGGGGTATTGCCGATGCCCTTGATGCCCATCTCGCGCAAAAAAGGAAAGGTCCGTGACAGGGTGGAGAGGGGTGTTATCAGAAGGCCCAACAGGGCAATGCCGGGGATGGTCTGCAGGAGGTTCAGAAAGGGAAATATGATCTTCTCCGCCCGCTTGCTCTGAAAGCTTGCCAAGGCAAGGGGTATTCCTATCACCATGCTGATGCCCAGACTGCTGAAGGTCAGCCTAATATGAGCAAATACCTCCTGGGTAATGCGATTTCCCAGGTTCCGGCCCTCAAGCACGATGCCCAGCCTGTCATAGGAGCCTTGGGAGGCGACAAACAAGACGCCACCGACGACAAGGAGCATACCCACCAGGTCAATGAAGGTGATCTTGATTTTCATCAGGAAGATTACTATCACTGCCGTCAGGTAGAGGTACATCCCAGAGGCGGGGCTATACCGTGCCAAGGGTCCTAGCGTTGCACTGACATCAGGTCCCACTATGCCAAGGACCATCAGGGGGAAGAAGAGGCCCAAGACCCCAGCAAGGGAAAGAGCCACATCTGAAAGCCTTCCCTTTCGCAAAAACGCATAGAGGGCTACCAACAGCGGGGGTATCATTAGGAAAAAAATGCAGAAGGGACTCAGGTCCCCAAAGCCGCTTGTGATCTCCTCGGAGACCCTGTTTGCCCGGGCCAGGTAGAAGGGAAAGAAAAAACTTGCCAGAAAAAGAAGCAATACCACGAGGGCGAGTTTCTGTTGGAACCTGAGTCCGCTCTCTGCTCTATTCACCCTTGCTCCTCCTCCATACACACTCCAACGATACCAGTACAGGAATAGTTTATCAAGGAGAGATTGGGATAAACGACCAGACAAACAAAAAGAGAGGAGAGCTAGGGTCGGTGCAAAAGCCCTAGTCATTTTTCCCTGATGAAACGCTAACAGCAACCCTTTTCCATAGCTGAGTCTACCTCTCTTGCACCATGAAAAGCTCATCCATAGGCTCAAGCTCCAGGCCAAGGGTTGTACACATGGCCTTTACACTCTTGGGAAGAAGGCAGCGATGCCATGTCCCATCAACCTTGGCAGCCTGTATCTTGCTCATCCCTTGGATGAAGTCATCCAAGGTAATATCCTCACTCTTGTCCAGAAGAGTTGTCACTTCAAAACCCATCATCATGCTCAGGTGATTCACCAGCAGGGAGGCATCGCTTGCAAAGCTATTGGAAAGAAGGTCGATGCTCTGCCGTTGCCCGTAGGTGCTGCATACCTGTCCAGAGGGGAGGGAAAGCATGAAGGCCTTGATGTTCTCCTCATCTTGCCCTATGCGCTCAAACAGTACTTTTAGGCTATCATAGCTGAGGTCCAGGTGCGGGAATAGTGCTGAGAGGATGCTTGACTCGTAGTGTGTGTTGCACCTTGCCAAGGCCCTGTCATGGACGAGCGCTATGATGGCGACACAGAACATTTCGCGCCAGATCCCAGGAAAAAAGAGCTTGAGCTTCTCGCGTATGTGAGCTCCCTTCTGGAAGAAATACTGGGATGCACCAAGCTCGACCACCTCCACTGCCTTGCCAGGGGACGGTGATGCCCTCTTTTCGACAAAGCCCCCTTCGGTGATGCTACCCAGCAACGTGCCTGAAACCTTGGTTGACTTCCCAGTCTCAGGGTTGTACCTGGTTGCCCTCTCGTAGAGGTACCAGCACCCGTTGATATGCTTGATCTCGGTGTTCTTCGGCTTTACGAACTTTAGGATAAAATCTGGTCTTTCATGCTTGATCATAGTGGCTCTCCCTATGGCAACAGGGTATCCAAGCGTCTTCTTTGTCGGTGCGTATCATAAAGCTTTCAGTATCCTGTCAAAGCCTGCGCTATCGCCGATGACAAAGTTATAACTTGTGGTGGGACTATCGGTCTCCGTTATGTTGAACTTGAGCTCCCCGCCCTTGGAAAGGAGTTCAAAAAGCTTGGGAACACCGATGGCAGTGATTGAAATCCTATCTCCGTAGTTCT
>CAZGOK010000162.1:0-1095 GCA_964527665.1 uncultured Sphaerochaeta sp. | reverse complement strand
CCACATGCCAAAATCATCTTCTGCTACCTCTTGGACGGTCGGCACAGCATATTTGCTTGGAACATCTAGCTTTGCATCTGCATAGCCGTCAAGATACCCCTGTTCATAGGTGTTCGCAGAGAGAGTTCCAAACCCAAGGAACATCATCAAGAGTATAAGAGCTACATTTCTTTTCACCGGTACGCCTCCTATATGTGGTCGCAGTGTTGGTACTAGTGTAGCACAAAATACCCAGCTGAAAACAAATATGTACGCTTAGCTATAGTGAAGGACCCCCGACAGGGAGTGTCCCCCTTCCGATTTTGTTACTAAAAGCTAACATTTCCTAGCAATCACCTTGCCTTTGGGACTCAGCGGTTATATATTTCAAGAAGAAGTAATTACTTTTTTCGTCACGCGTTCAGAGGAGATAACTCATGAAGAACTACGACATCATTATCATCGGTACAGGACAGGCAACAGGAACAATCCTGCCAAAATTGTTGGAACTGAACCTCTCGGTAGCCATCGTTGAGGGAGACAGGACAGGAGGCAGTTGCGTAAACTGGGGTTGTACCCCGACCAAGGCCCTCGTCGCCAGTGCACGAAATGCACACATGGTAGGCCGCAGTGCAGACTTCGGTGTTCAGGTTCCTGATTTCACTGTCGACTTCTCCCAGGTGATGGACCGTATGAATGCCATCCGCGACAGCTCTACCGAGGGCTTTACAGCCTGGCTTGATCAAAGCACCGACTACTACCGCACCTTCGCCACCTTTATTGACGCTCATACCCTCAAAGTATGAGATGAGACCATCACAGGGGAGCAGATCATCATCCACACAGGGGCCAGAACCAGGGAGCCGGATATACCCGGCCTTAAGAGCGTGCCTTGGCTGGACAACAAGAGGCTCCTGAGCCTCACCGAACTGCCAAGCCACCTCTTGATACTCGGAGGCTCCTACATAGGGCTGGAATTTGCCCAGATATTCAGACGCTTCGGGTCGCTGGTCACCATCATCGAGAGGTCCTACTCCCTCATCTCCCATGAGGACAGCGATGTCAGCAAGCGTGCAAAGGCTATCCTGGAGAGTGAGGGCATCAAGGTTGTCCTAG
>CAZGOK010000161.1:1502-5085 GCA_964527665.1 uncultured Sphaerochaeta sp. | reverse complement strand
TGATAGAGCATCATAGGATTGAGAATACGCAGATCTAACGAGCCATTGCCAGATTGGAACATCATGGATTCATTAAGAGACAAGCCTACCCTGCCAGCAAATAGTCTCCATTCAAAGCGGTGAGCCATGAACATCTTAAGTCCTACCATTGGTCGGGCTTGTGAATACCCAGGTTCTGTTGAGGGGTTACTTACATCTTCTATATCTATTACCGTATTCTGGTTTGCATTCCATATCTCATCTGGATGCGGAAAGAATGATGTTACAAAGGTATATTTGAATGTATCGCTGTAGGCAGTGAACCGGCCTTGGTTATGGTACTGGAGATGATCGCCAAGCATGAAGTTTCCTGATGTTCCGGGTCCCCAGGAGAGCTTGTCACGCCCTACCTGCAACAGCCACCCTTTTCCACCCCAGGCACCAAAAGCACGGTAAGGGACATTGGCGTCTATCTGGCCAGCAATATGCATATTTGTAGACACTACATGCGTACCATATAAGGTAGAAGTTCCGGTGGTCGGAAATACTCGTGCATCAAATTTACCAAGGGTAAGTTCAAGATCGGCAAAGGCATAAAAATGATCAGATAAGGCAATTTCCATAGGTATGGAGAGCAGAGCTTTTCGCTTGTCATGGTTGTAGTACCAATCATCATTGGTAGTAAAGTCTGTGGTATTGGTATGTACATACCCTTCAAGGGCAACGGATGCTCCTAGGGAGAAAGGGCTCTGTTTCTCAGAGAGCATGTTGAGAATGTATGCATAGGTTGGGATGGCATCAGGGGAAAGGCTCTGTTCGTCTATTCTACCAAGCATGAGAGAGAGCTCATCCTGACTCCAGGGGCCAGCGGTTGAGGGCAAGGAGAGGCCCTGAGCCACGTAGAGCTGGCGAAGGGCCTGGTAGACTTCAGAGTCGACAGGATAGATCCTAGCTTGATTAGCATGCACAGGAGAAAAAGTGCACAGCAACAAAACGATAGTGAATAAGACTTTTTTTATATGTTTCAGGCTAGAAGAACAACCCCATGCCAATGAAGAGTTCCCATTCAATTTCAGTAAAACCAATTTCATTATCAATAGCTTCCCTCACATCCTGCAGGTTGAATCCCAAGGAACCCCTGATCGGGTAACTGGGGAACTTGTTCAGTATAGCCCAGCCATCAAGTCCTGCACTAGAGATAATGATTGGTTTATCAGGATTCGCCCCATCGTGGAATATTCCGATATCAATGAATGGACTGGCGTAGGACTTGGCAAAGCCAAAATTGATGAAGCTCGTGGTCAGGTTCATGTTGATGATAGCCCCATATTCACGTTCTATACCTAAGCCTAAGCCCATATCCAAATCTTCAATGGTATTGGTAAGGTAACCACGCATAGCGTCTGCGATTGTCTCATTGCTGAAATGGTCTCGTTTTTTTTCTCCAGCAATAAACCCTCTGAACTGGATGGAAGGGTTAAGGTGTTTTGTTACAAAGGGGAACCAAGATGCTGAACTAGCCACGTACCACGTATTTTTGCTATTCCAGTATTCTTCCTGTGGGTAGATATCAGTTATATAATCCAAGGAGAAAGATACTCCCCTGCGGAAGTTCCCCTTCCAGTTGATATTCGACTTACTGATGGTGTTGGAGAACAGGAAGGAGTACGGAACAGGGGTTTCGCTTGGTGTATAGTGAAGGAAGGAGCCAACAGAGGTAGACCATGTAAGGCCAAAGGGAAGGGAGATGCCTGTTCCCAAGGTTGTCCCAACGTTCATGTACGAAAGGGCGCCACTGCCAAGGACAGCATCAGACTCCGAACTTATCCTGAAGCTTATTGGGTGGGTGAAAAAGGTCAGGTCGTGTTGGTCCAGATAGGTCAGCGTATAGAGATTTTTAAGATAGGTAAGTTCTTCTTCTTTTGTATACCGTTTGATTTGGTTATACAAGGAGAAAGAACTATCATACTGTTTGAATTGGCTAATTTTCCATGCTACCCCATATTCCACAGGATTCCACGAAGAAAAGTCTGAAGAAGGGTTGAATTTCCCCCAAGGAGCGATGCTGAGCTTGGCTCCCTTAACCTTAATGTTGTTCCAATCAAACGAAAAGTTAAACTTTCCTGCATCAGAACTGCCTTTTGTTCGTTCATAGTCAAAAGCAATATCAAGGTACGTTTTACCGATGGGAAGGGATGATAGTACCATCTCCAAGATATCCTCACGGTTTTCCCATCCACTGCGCCCACCATCACCTTGTGAGACAGTTCCACTTATGTACAGATCACCAAACGTTCCAAAAAGGTTCTTGTCGTACATTTTCACACCCAGGCGAAGTCCAACAGTGTCATTGTCAAACTTGGGGTATGGGATGGTAAGGAACGTTGAAGCATCTTCTACATAAAAGGTAGCGATGTAGTATGCTGTTCCCCTACTATAGGAGTCCAAGGTATAGTCGAACTGAACTTCTGTAAATATCCGTTTGTTGATCAGAAGTTGTTTCTTTGCTGCAAGGGCTTCGATCATAGCCTCTTCGGTCTCAAAAGCAGGATCACCACCCGAGGGCAAGACAACACTTCGCAAGGCAAAATCTTTCGTGCTCCCTGTAACAGAAAATACATAATCTTGAATTACGTAGGAATTGACCTGGTCGGAAGTGACCAAAGCCACCGAAGCAAAAAGAGACGAACCTATGAGTATATATAAGAGGATGGCTAGCATACCTCTCTTTAGTATCTGAAGACTATTCATGTCACCTCAATCAATATATTACTATAGCATCAAAACATATCCGCCAAATCATAAGGAGATTGACACGATATGTCAAGAAAACTGTACCAATACGCATGCTTAAAGTATAAAAACAACCACTCTAAGCAAGGGATATTTGCGACCTACATACGATAAGCCAACAAACTCACGCCCCTGCATTATACAGAAGCCTTATATATGTACAACAGGGAACTATAGGAAAAATTACACTAATAGAGTGATAAATGCACTATTTCTTCAAACCACGATATTTCTTAACTCCATGCAGGGCATAGATAACGAAATATTCAAAGGAGGTGAATACATTCATTTCCAGGAATTTCCGGTAGACAATCCACCTATCTTTTGCGGCTTTCTTCTTGTTTCCTGACCGGTTCTGATCATACAGGCGATACTGCACCAAAACATCAGAGGTACCCACAGCCTTGCACCCTCCCTGAAAGAGGGTAAGCCAGTAGACCAGGTCCTCATGCGAGTAGGAGCCATCCATCTTGTATAGTTTAGCCAAAGAGCCTTTCATCACCACAGAGGAACAGAGTATGAAGTTCTCCTTAAGGATGTCCTGCATACTGCACGCAGTGGGGACAATTTTAGGCTTTCCGATCTCTTTTGCATCCTTATCAATGAAGGAGTAGCTTGAGTAGGTAAAATCAGCGTCAGAACTCTGTAGCAAAGCAATGTGCTTTGCCACTTTTTCGGGCTCCCATATGTCATCAGCATCCAAAAAGGCTATGTAATCGCCCTTAGCTTCAGAAAGAAGACGGTTTCGGGCTTCAGCCACTCCCCCATTCTTCTCCAGAAAGAAAAGTTTTATCCGGCTGTCTTCTGCAGC
>CAZGOK010000161.1:0-1402 GCA_964527665.1 uncultured Sphaerochaeta sp. | reverse complement strand
CGTCCCCACCTGTTCCAACAGTGGATAATGTGAGTAGAAGAATGGTGCCAGGTAGGTCCACTGGAGGGTAACAGAAGAGAAGGTGCCTATGGGAAGGGGAACAGTCACACCTGCCTGGAAGGCAAGGATGTTCCTTGGGTAGGTAAGCATGGTCTTGAGGCTTCCTATCTTATTCACCTCAGTGGTGGCAATGCTCCCATAGACTCGGACCGAGTCTGCTATGGTGTAGTTGAAGTCAAAGCCAGCGAGCATGTTGTCTATGTCACCAAGGTTGTTCTGCTCGAACATGTAGATGGTGATCGGATTCAGGTACCCGATCTCAAAGCGTTTACTCCAGACAACTGCCTCAAAGACAGCAAGAGTGAGATTTGGTGTTGCATCAAGCTCGACCCTATGGGCGCTGAGATTGTTGTCAAAACGATAGTATGGCTTGTCTTCTTGGAAATCATCAGAGAAGAATCTTTCCCCCCCAAGCTTTGCCAACGAGACCTTTCCCATGGAACCTGTCAGGACTGTGTAGCGTAGCCAATCTGTGATATCGAGGGAAAGTTCGATCCCATCGACCGAACGCGCAGATCCGGAAATCATCAGGTTGTTCAAGCCTGAGCCCCAATCGCGCTTTATGGAGCCCCATCGGAGACGCAGGTCTCCATCGAAGAAAGAGGCAGCCAACTCTGGTGCAAGGACCAGGCCAGTATTGAATCCCTCTGAAGGGATTTCCCTGAGTTGGCTTCCCCCTTCTCCTAGTTTCATGTAGAACCCTTCCCCTGGGATGGTGAATTCAGTGGGAAGGAATACACGGTTATCAAGCTTATCCAAGTTGAGGCCGAAGTTCATATTGAAGGATATGTTCTCCCCAAGGTCACCTTTAATGAAGGCCAGCAGGGAATTTCTTGAGTCATACTCACCTGTTTTCAGACTGGCGGTCTGCTGTGTAGCCAGGTTGACTCCAATGGCGGCCCCCATCTTCTTCTCTGGGTTGTAGGTGCGGAACAAGCCGGTGGAAAAGACATCATCCATTGTTGAGTCTGCATACCCATAGGACATCTCAAACTCATTAAGGAGGGAAGCAAGTTCTTCTTTTTCATGGTTATTTAGTTTCGATTCCTGGTCTTGCACCTGTCCAAGAAGCGTCATGACCATGTCTGCGCTGAAGGGCCTTGCTGAAGTCTGCCTTTTTATGAGACCGCGAATCTCGGCAACATCAAGAATCCTATAGACACGGTGCCCTATAGGTACCGACGTATGTACGGCAGAGCTCAATGAAGCGAGCAAAACCACTGAGAACACCACAACCAGAACCACTATTTTTTTCCAAGCCTTATTCATCAATTACCCACCTATTCCGTTTCAATTGTTGCAAGTTGGGCAACAAACCAATTCTGCAATGCTGTGATCCTTC
>CAZGOK010000160.1:0-5129 GCA_964527665.1 uncultured Sphaerochaeta sp. | reverse complement strand
GGGTTCTTCTTTGTGAATCCTTTCGTCAGTGCAGTCAATCCTGTGGCAAAGAGTGAGCGGACAGCTCAGAAGAATGCCCCCAAGACACTGGAACAGACAATGACTGTGCAGATAGGGGGAAGTCCTGTCATCAACAAGAAGATTTCCTTGAAAGCGATGACGCTGAACAATGAACGCCAAAAGGTCAACGATGCCTTGGGAAACCCCATCATCATAGGGGTTGTCGTGATCTGGAAGGTTGTCGATACTGCAAAGGCTGTCTTCAATGTGGATAACTTTGCCGAATACCTCTCCATCCAAACTGATTCAGCCCTTCGCAATGTTGTCAGGCTTTTCCCCTACGACGCCCCTGAAGATGAGGATGAGAAGTCCTTACGGGGAAGCAGCAAGGAAGTAGCAAATGACCTCAAGATGGAGTTGATGAGCAAGGTGGAGATGGCAGGCTTGGAGATTCTGGAAGCGAGGATAACCCACCTCTCCTATGCCCCTGAGATCGCCGCGGCGATGCTGCAGCGCCAGCAGGCCTCAGCCATCATAGCTGCCAGGCAGAAGATCGTGGAAGGGGCTGTGGGGATGGTTCAGATGGCCCTTACCCAGCTGAGTGAGAGCTCTATAGTGGAGCTTGATGAAGAGAGAAAGGCTGCGATGGTCAGCAACCTGCTGGTCGTGCTGTGTGGCAATCGTGATGTGCAGCCGATCGTAAATAGTGGTAGCCTGTATTAAAGGTTTATTGCAAGGATGGAAAAGGAGGTGAGATATGGCTGCAAACAAAGATAAAGATAAGAAACAGGTATTGCTGCGTCTCTCATCTTCGTTGTGGAAGGAGCTTGCTGCCTGGGCGGAGGATGACTTCCGGTCCATCAACGGCCAGATAGAGTTCCTACTGAGCGAGAGTGTCAGAAGACGCAAGAAAACTGAACTTGACGACAGTATCTAGCACCCACAGGATGCTAATACACCAAGAATGAGAGAAAAGAGTGAGAGCATCTCCTAACCAAGGACGCCCCTGGAACTATCCAGGGGCGTCCTGTTGGTCATGGGATTTCTTCTCAGATCACACCAGCGGCCTTCAGGTCATTGATATTCAACGACTTGCCGTAAGGCTTCTCCAACTTGCCTTCATTGACCATCTTGATGACCTTCTCCCGATGAGGGGACGAGAGGTCGACACCGACGATCTTCCAGTTGTGGTCAACCTTCGGATAGATGGTTCCACTCTCCTTGATATGGGCGACGAGCATGTCGCGAATCGAGTTCGGGGACTCCCACTCCTTGGTGCCGGAGATCAGTTTCTGTGCCTTCAGCGCTGAGGAGTAGCGATAGTTGTTTACAGCTAGGGTAAGACGCTGGGTGTCTGAAAGGGGTTTGCCCTTGAACTTTACGTTCACGATCCGCTTTCCAACAGGCTTGGAGAGGTCGATCTGATAATCGACGCCGGCAAACATGTCATAGAGGTATCCAGGCTTCTCTGGGTTGAAGCTGATGGAGATGTCACCGGGCTTCCACTGGTTGTAGCAGGCAGCCGACCACTCCATATAAGCCTTCAATTCTGCTCCTGTGACTTCCACCTTATAAAGGGTGTTGTCAAACTTGTAGATGCCGAAAATGGCACCATAGTTGATCGGGCCGGCAAGGATGTCGCTGGTATCAGAGAAGAGGGCCGCTGCTGATACATCGGCTCCAGAGTTTGCCAGCTGGACTGAATTGATCAGATCCATGACAGCGGTGTCCTGCAGCTTCCCTTCAGGGATGCCCATGATCGCATTCTTGGGCTGGAAATCAACAGAAGCGGTGCCGAAGATACCTCCGCCTGGCTTCCCATCGGCAGTGGGTGCCCCACCGGAGATGAAGTCGCGCGTCTTCTGATGAGCCTCCATGATGAAGGGATCCTTGCGGATAAGGTCACTGGGTTCATATTTGTCCATTGTGACAATTTCAATCTTGCGCGAGATGACGCGCTTGTCACTGTCGATGCCAAGGTCTATGCGGATGACCTCCTTGCCAAGGTTCCTCGCCCCACCCACAACCGTATCACCGTGGATATTCTTGTAGGTGTTGTGGTCGTGTCCCACGATCAGGACATCGAGTTCAGGGCAGAGTTCCAGGATTGCATTTCCACCATCACTGCCGCCCTCCTCATCATACTCAGGATAGATTCCCACATGGGCCACTGCAATGAGGATGTCGACCTTGTCCTTGAGGATGTCCACCACCCTTCTGCAGGCAGGTCCTACCGGGGCAAATACGAACGGGTCGGTCTTCTCCCCATCCCAGCGTGGGGCATTGGGGTTGGTCAGGCCGATGATGCCGATCTTAAGGTTTCCCCGCTCGACGATGGTATAGGGAAGAGCTCCCATTGTCCCGTCAACGCGTGCCATGTTCGCCGCAAGGACGGGGAAGGAGGCAAGGCTCTGCACCCTCTTGATGAGCTTCTCACCAAAGTTGTACTCATGGTTGCCCAGGGTGAGGGCGTCATACTGCAGCAGGTTCATCGCCCTGATCACCGGGTGGGGACCGTCCTGCTTGTTGTAGATGTCATCGGTCATGATGTTGCCCTGCAGCACATCACCGTTGTCGACAAGAATGACATGGCTCTCTTGGGAACGGACCTCTTCTATGAAGGAGGCTACCCGTGCCATTCCATCATTGTTGCTCTCCTTGTCATTTTCATAACTGAATCCCCATACATTGCTATGGAGGTCCGTCGTTGCGAGAATGGTCAGATTCTGGGTTTCGCCCAACGGTTGGGCAAAGAGCGACCCCAACGAAAGCGAGATGACCATCATGACCAGAACAAATAGTTTCAAACCACGGTTTCTCATCGTTTCCTCCTGAAATAGGGATCGAATAGTGCATTCGATCTTTCTTGTGTGTGATAGCTAAGTGTATCACCACACAAGGGAGAACACAAGAAAAGAGTGCAAGGGAAAAATGAAGATTACAGAGATTATATCTTTTTGATGTATGTAGTTGAAAGATTAATCAAGCCTTGCTCTTTTACAAAAGAAGCAAGGCCTGCATCGAGGATAAAGGACAGGTACAAGCCTAGTTAGTCTCTGGCTTGAAGTGATTGCCCACCAGGTTGGCAGCAACCACCAGGAGAACTGAAATGCCGATCATGATGATGCCCAAAGCTGAGAGCCTGCCCCACAGCCCGTCATCGCTGAACTTGAGTATCTGCACAGCCATGGTCTCCGTTCCGGGCCTTGAGAGGACCACCGAAAGGGAGAGTTCCCTGAAGAACATCGTAGCCATCAGGATCCAGCCCGAGACAATGCCAGGGACCAAGAGAGGGGCGACGATACGGCGTATGGTGGTGAGAAACGATGCACCGCACACGGTCGAGGACTCTTCCAGGTGGCTATGGATCTGGATGAAGGCACTGGTCATCGGCCTGATGCCATACGGCAGGTAGGTTGCTATATACCCTATGAGCAGAGCCCATATGGTCGAGTACAGCGGTGTGCGTACAAAGAACCACATGAAGCCGATACCGATGACGATACCGGGGAAAGAGAAGGAGAGAAAGCTCAGGGACTCCAGGATGCCGGAGGCCTTGGTCTTCACCTTCACAATGACGTAGGAGATGAATATGGAGAGCACCGTTCCCAAGGATGCGCCGACAAGACAGAGAAAGAGGCTGTTCTTCAAGGAGGAGAGCGAAACAGGGTCATGCAGCACGTTCTTCCAATGGTCGAGTGTCATCGTAGAGAAGGCCTTCATACTGGGTACCATGGAGTAGGGAACAAACGAAGTATAGAGCAAGACCAATATGGGCAGAGCGATCAGGATAAAGGAAAAGATCAGCATGATTACAAACAGCGGAATTCTTGCCTTCTTGAGTTCTATGACCACTGGCTTGAAGCCACGGCTGGAAACTGTGACATACTTCTCACTCGAACGCGTCATATACCGATAGACATAGATCAGGGAGATGGAGAGTACCAGGATGCTCATGCCCACAGCCGCAGCCTTGCCGTAGTCGGCGATGAACCCTGTGGTGACCGTACGGTAGATGTACGTCGCCAACACATAGGTCCTACCCGGCATCCCAAGCACTGAGGGGACGGCAAAGGAGGCCAGGCACCTGACGACACACAGGATGAAGGCTGCCAGGATCGCAGGACGCAATACAGGCAGCGTAATGCGAAAGAGCGTCTTCATATTGCCGGCGCCAAAGACACGCGATGACTCCTCAAGGGAGATGTCAAAGGAGGCCATGGCAGGGGCGATGATAAGGTAGGCGATCGGGAGGTCCAACAGCCCTTCCACCATGATCATCCCCCTTATGGTATAGATGTTGAAGGGGGCACTTTCCAGCCTGAATATGTTCATGACCAGCAGGTTGAGTATCCCGTTTGACGGATTGAGCAACAAAGCCCAGCTCACTGCAAAAAGGACGTGGGGTATCATCATGGGGACAACAGAGATTACCCGGAACATGAACTTGCCGGGGATGTTGGTCCTGTTGTTCAGATAGGCTAGAAACAGGGCAAGTACGGTGGAGAACAGGGCAGAAAAGAGTACAAATACCAGCGTATTGCCCAACACAGCGTAAAAACCCGGATCAGTATAGACTGAGACATATTTGGCAACCGTGAAGTCCCCAAAGGTATTCAAACCTTTGGAGAAGCTGCCTATGACAAGCATTACCACAGGGCTCAGGGTAAGCAGGGCGAGGATCACAATAAGCAGATAGGTCAGTTTCGTTTGTTTCCTTACCATTATCCCATCCCCTATTCTGAAACCAGAAGGCAGTGTTCCGGCTTGACGGAGAAGGTCACTGCATCCCCTACCTCCAGAGTTGTCTCTGGGTCAACCTTGGCCATGAACAGCACGTCCCCCACCCTGATCTCGCTTTCATACACCTCCCCGACAAATACCATGGTCTCCATCTCTCCGGTCAGGGTATTCTTCTGTTTTGAATCTCCGCTAAGCGCGAAATCAATGAACTCGGGCCTGATGCAGAGGGTGAGCTCGCTGCCGACAGGGTAATCACGCTCCCTACAGACAAACTCCCCAAGGGAGGTCTCTACAACGGTAAAGTTCTCCTTCTGCTCCTTAACCTTGGCCGGTATGAGGTTGGACCTGCCGATGAAGTCGGCGACAAACTGGTGTTCGGCATTGAA
>CAZGOK010000159.1:0-5136 GCA_964527665.1 uncultured Sphaerochaeta sp. | reverse complement strand
CATACAGGGCCGAAACCGTAGCCAACAGGACAAAGACCAGCCTCCCGATCAGTTCAAGCACCGTGTAGTTGATGGAGGAGCTTTTCATCTTTGAGACAAGGGCCATCTGCTCCTCGGTGATGACCGAGTCCTTGGCTATCAGCTTCTGACCACGTTGGATGGTGACCAGTACAGGCTTGACCTGCTGTCTGGCAACAGATCGGAGATGCAGTGTTTTCGCCTCGTTAAAGCTGACATTGTTCTCAAGCAACAACGCAAGGGCGTCAAGAAGCAACAGGGGCTGGAAGCTCGGGTTGGCATCTTCATAGGCGGTGAGCCAGTAAGGCAGATACTGCCCCAGGTTCTCTTTTGTCACTGCCGAGCTGAAGCTCTGTTCGACCAGGGTCCTTGCCTTCTCCATGGTGAGGGTGTTCTCCAGATAGAAGAGTTCATACCCCTCCAGCCTGTTCTTCTGGACATCAGTAGGTGAAAAGAGACCTTTTTGCAGGACAAGCTCGCCGGTCTCCTCCAAGGCGGAAAGCATGAAATGCAGATCTCCCTCACTCATCTCTGCAAACCTGGCCATTACAATTGCTGAGTCAGGGGAGCCCACACGCTCAAACTTCTGCACCTCTGTCTTGTCAGGGTTCCAATAGTTTATGAAAGCCTGTAACCGGGCAACCGAAACCGAGGTTGCATGCAAGGAGTAGGAGAAGTAGGGCAACACCTTCTGTTCCGCTTTTTCAATAAGGCGGTCGGTCTGATCGGTATCCACATATTCAAACGAGGAGAATGCAAAGACATCCTCATTGGCAAGGGAGCCCACCTCATAGCGTGAGGAGAACGAACGCAACCCCTCTCCGGGACTGCGGGTCACCAGCAAGGGGATGATCATCGCCGCAACGACAACCAAGGCCACAAGGCTGATGGCTAGAATCCTCGGATTTTTGGTACTATTGGCTTTTTTTTCTTTACTCTGATGTTTTTTACTCATGCATGGCTACCCTTGTCCTTCTTCTTCACGTCAAGCGCATAAGCATCGATTATCTGCTGGACTATGCGGCTACGCACCACATCCCCCGAATCAAACAGGACGAACTGGACACCCTCAATATCCTTGAGGATCTCTGAGGCATGCACCAACCCGCTCCTACGATGACGGGGAAGGTCGACCTGGGAGATATCCCCTGTTATGATCGCACTGGACTGTTCCCCTAGGCGGGTAAGGAACATCTGCATCTGCTCGATGGTGGTGTTTTGCGCCTCATCAAGTATGACGATCGCATTCTGCAGCGAACGACCTCGCATATAGGCAAGAGGTGCTATCTCAATGCTTCCGTTCTCTTCAAGGCGGTGTATGGTCGACAGGCTTGCCATCGACTCCATCGCATCATACAAAGGACGCAGATATGGATTGATCTTCTGTGCAAGGTCTCCTGGAAGGAAACCAAGGCTCTCCCCTGCCTCAACTATCGGCCGGGTCAGGATCAGCTTCTGCCTCTGGCCCGAAAGCAGCAGGCTCAAGGCGTACGATATGGCAAGGAAGGTCTTTCCCGTCCCTGCAGGGCCGATGCCAAAGACAACCTGCTTCTTGGCCATAGCCTGGATGTACTGCTCCTGGTGCAACCCCTTTGGGTAGGCGATGCGGCTCTGCACTACGATGGAGGTCTTTTCCTTGTCACCATGCTGGGCAATCTCCATCACCGAGGTGGAGTTTTTCAACCCCTGGTACTCCATGAAGATCTCCGCCTCACTGATATGGTCCTGTCTTTTCGCCACATCCTTCAAGCGCAACAACAACCTCTGGAATCTGTCTCCAGAGAGTTCGTCGGGACAAACAAATGTCAGCGTGATACCTTTTGCAAAGAGCTCGCAACCGAGCAATGCTTCCATATAGGGCAGATTGCGGTCATTGATCCCACAGACTCGTTCCATCTGCTCTTCATTTTCGAAATCGATACTGCTTTCCATCTCCACCCTTATGATGAGGAACTCTGAATCCACTTACCTGACGATTCGGTCCACTTTTCATCAACCTTGAGTTCCGGAATGGTCTTCCATTGAAGGAAAACCTGTACAACTGGAACCCATTTGTACTGATTGCCAGATAATACTACATTTCCCGTATATGTACAATTCAAAGACCAATCCTCCATATAGTGGGTCAGCTCCACCGCTACTGCGTTCATATTGAACTGGGTGGCACCCCTGCCCCCCCCTACCAGGTCAAACGAGCGCAAGAGGTCCTTCCACATCTCGGGGAAGGAGAAGTCGTCACCTTGGTAGTAGCGGTGGAAGCCCCGGTTGGAGCTGGTCAGGGAGAAGGAGAAGTCCAGGAACTCAGCGATGGAAAAGCCGGCCTTGGCCGTCAGGCTCAAGGCTGTGGCATAGGTATCGACAAAGCTGATGCCAAGCTTGGCATCGAGGGCGAGCTTCAAGGTGATGCGTCGCTTCCACCAGGAGTAGGAGAGATCCTTGATGGCAACCTGGGTGGTCAGGCTCTCTGCAAAGAGCGCATCGGAAGGTCCTGCATAGACAAGGGTCGACGTCACGTACGGGATGGAGAGTGTGGTGGTGAGGTCCTTGAAGTAGTTGGGCCCATACAGCACAGAAGAGGCTGCAAAGGTAAAGCTCTCCTTGATGGTGAGCTGTTTGGAGAACAGCTCGAGCGCTGCCGTTCCGCTGAGTGTCAAGGGTTCCCACTTGTCCGTTCCCATCCTCTTGAGGTCATAGGTTCCCGAAAGGGAGAGTAGAAGCGACGGGATGCTGAACTTTACAGAGGATGCGAGGGTCTCGGGGGCAAGCCCTCCCTGATAATCGACAAACTTCAGCGACCCGGACAGTGTCCAGGGCCCGATGGCATACCCCAGTGAAGGCAGCAAGGAGAGCGTCAGGGGGTAGAGCGTTGCGGTGATTGCCGGTGAGATAGTTCCATAACCGAGTGCAAAGGATTTGGCCACCCTCACCTGGTGCTTGGTCACATGCTCCTTGGTAAATGCGAAGGATGTCTCGTCTCGTTCGTAGGTGCTGGTGGTGCGCGAGTCCCGGAAGGTGTAGAGCTTGCCCTCAAGGTCATACTTGATGCCAAGAAGGGGAACCGATGCACTGGTTGCGCTGGTGAGCTGGACCTGCCTGGTTAGGTAGGTCGCCTTGGTCCTGTCCTCACTGGTGATGATCGGAGAGGCAATCTTCTGCTTAAAGGTGAAAAAGGAGGGGTGCAACACCATATCAAGGACTACCGTCGGGTTGGTGGAGGTATAGAGGTTCCTGTTCGTCTCCCAATTTGTAGTGGGCAGCTCAAGGTTTGCAACCGAGAAGACCAGCTTCTCATCCAGGGAGTAGCCTAGCGTGATGGACTGTTTCCCCCCTACTGGGGTGCTTTTCGCCTGCGTAGCCAGGGTCGGCATATAGGGCTTGTCCAGGGTGGGGTCAAGGCTGAAGGGGGTTGTAGGCTCCGTTTGTCCTGGTTCACTCTCTACTTCATTTCCCTGGGCAGGGCCCTCCTTCTTTAGAGGCCTGGACCAGGAGAACAGCTCGCCGCTTATGGTTGCCTGCAGCTCAGGCAGGGTGAGCTTGTGCACCCTATAGCTGAAGGAGGGGGAAAGGGGGTCTGGGCTGCCCCACTGCCAGTCGATCGTGGCATTGAGTGTAGAGATCTTTGCCACCTTGATGTAGGAGCCGAACATCTTGGTAGGGAAATCGAACGAGCCGTCAGCTTTCCAGGTAAATGAGCGAACATCCCCTGAAAAGTCCGAGGGGAACTCCTGGCGTTTTCCTAAGAGGGCGTCAAAGGAGAAGGAGGTGAGCCTGTTGCCATAGAGGGTTCGTACCGTGGGGTCCGAATAGAAGGGCATGGTGATGCTCAGGTCCGCCCAGGAGGTGTCGACGACGAACTTGTTCGATCCGTACATGCGCACCTTGGGGAAATCACCAAAGGAGGTAAGGTTGTCCTTACCACCCGGGTGAACGGCAAGCCTCAAGCTGGAATCCAGGACAACCTTCTTGGAGAGGAAGCTGTGCCGTGCCTCCAAGCCGAGGGTGACGCCGCTTTGTTCGTAGGAATCAGCCATCAGGGCAAGAAAGGAGCCGCTGTCGGAAGCCCACTTCTCAAAAGGTGACATTGAACCTTCCCGTGCACGGTAGACACCACCGCTTGGGATGAACGAATCATCTGGCTCCCCAGTAAGGAGAGTGGTGAAACTGCTGCTCTCAGTCTTCTTGAAATGAGGATAGGTTCCGTAGATCTCAAAGGTGGTGTTCAGGAACATCCCCCTGTCGCTTGAGAACCCGATGGCGGGGTTGCCCACCATCCTGACACCCGGGATAAAGAAGGCAGGGACCCACAGGACCGGGACCCTCCCTATGGAGAGGTATGCACCCTTGATGAGGAGGTCCCCTCCACTGAGGAATGCCAGGCTATCAGCGGTTATGGATGAATAAGCATGTTTCTTGTTGGTGGTGATGAAGCCCTGGTCAAAGAAGATGCCATCCCCAGAGCCATTGTAGGAGATGGTAGACCCGGTGGTGAAGAAGCTTACATCCTCATCCTCACTGTTCTTCCTTTCGGTGGTGGTCGTTCCGCCGGTGACCAGAAGGGCCTTGTTTTTCCAGTTGAGGCTCACGATATCGCCGGTCACCTTCTGCACCGAGCTCTTGTCCACGCCCTCATCGTACACTACATTGCCAAAGGCGATGAGCAAGTTGTTGTTCAGGTCCACCACCATCTTCTCAGCTGATAGCTGCTTGAGCTGCTCGTCATCCTTGAGGGAGAACTCTACAGCAGCATTTCCCTCCAGCACGACAAGTGAGGAGACCGACCGGTCGTTGTAGACCAGGTCGGCATGCAGGATAGTCAGGGTATAGGTCTGTTTTGACGAAGGCCCCTCCTCTAGGGAGAGCGCTGTGATGTCATGATGGGCATAGAGGGCGGATCGCATCTCTTCGTCGGTACCGACGTCGAGATTACGCACCTTGACCATCGAGCGCAGTTCTCCCTCTGTCGCCTGCCCTATGGAGAGGGCAAGGAGCTGAAAATCGTCAGATCCCAGCGAGAACAAAGAAAAGGAACACCCTACAAGCAGGAGTGCCAAACAAAGCAGCTTTTTATAGTGTAGCCGATCAATCTGTTTCATGGAGCATCTGAGAGAGATAATACCC
>CAZGOK010000158.1:0-5160 GCA_964527665.1 uncultured Sphaerochaeta sp. | reverse complement strand
CCTTCGTCATCATAGAGCAGACTGAACTCGAAATCGAGCTCTGTGGTTGATTCCAGGGACCAGGAGTCGGTTTCATAGAACGAAGCCATCAGGGTAAGTCCCAATTTGGGGTCTATCGCTGCCGTATCCAACATTTCAAGTGAACGATGTAGCGTATCCAGAATTTCCTCTCCTGAAAGAGAGTTCCGTCGAGTCTGATGGGTGATCTCATGGATGTTCTGTTTGAATAACGCAATATTTTCCTGTGTCGAGGAGACCAAGGATGTTACCAACATGTGTGCAGAACGGCTCTCACCGGCCAACGTCAGAAGGGCGTCTGCCAATATGCTGGGTTCCTGCTTGAGCAGTACTGAGCGAGCGCGATTGTATTCTTCAATTGTTTCCATCTACTGTTCCTTCTTTGGTGGCTTCAGCCAGAGCCGCTTGTTTTCTCATCTGTTTCTTGTGGGCCATTTCCTGGCGGTCTTCCCACATATCATGCAACCATTCTTTGACCGGCAGTTTCCATTGCTGCTGTTTCGTTGGGATGTTTTTTATCAGGCTTTTGGGATTGAGCCCCATCTCCTTAGCGATTCGGATATCATCCTCATTCAACCTGCATCGGGTCTTTGCTTCTTTCCATAATTGTTCAGAATGTGCCATCCCTCTTCTCCTCAGTATTTCAAAGTATGCATGGTAGCAGAGGCGCGCCAAGTATATCAAGACAGGTAAGTTGGGAATTCCTATGACGTTGTGCTTCTTTTCTAAAAATACATGCACTGGGTACCTGTCTTCGATGCTGTGGGTTTATGAGGGAGGAAAAAAGTGGAATGGCTTTCTTCGCCTATTTCAACGCACCTCTCTGTAGAGAAAAAGAGGTTATATCGAATACATTTTTGAGTTTTCTAGTTTGGAATTGACTTTGGCCTAGAGTGGGCCTACCATGTATATGAGGTGCAAACTGTAAAGCAAAACAGATAAACATAGAGACGTGATAGACAGTGGGTACCTCATATTCCTAAAGGAGGAATTCGGTATGAAGAAAGTCGTTCTTGTTCTTATGGTCCTTCTCATTTTGGGTGGTTCTCTCTTTGCTCAGGCAGCAGGGGAGACCAAGAATCCAGTACTGCGCATCATTACCTGGTCAGGATATGCCCCACAGGAATTGCTGGATAAGTTCACCGCCGAAACAGGCTACAAGGTTGAGGTTACCCTCAGCAACAACGAAGAGATGATCAGCAAGCTCAGGGCTACCCGGGGTGGTGGTTTTGACCTTGCCCAGCCCTCACAGGATCGTATCTCCTCTGTAGTGGAGCAGTATGGCATCTACCAACCCATTGATTACACAAGGCTAAACACTGCACAGATTGACCCCTCCCTCTTAGAAGCAGTCAAGAAGAACACCCTAGTCGATGGCAAGTCCTATGCCGTACCGCACATCTATGGAACTGAAGGCTTGGTTGTCAACAAGGCAAAAGCCCCCAACGTCAAGGACTTCAAGGACCTTCTCGATCCCAAGTATGCTGGAAGGGTATCCTACCGCCTGAAGAGACCTACCCTTATCGGTATGGGCTTCTCCCTCGGCTATGATCCCTTCTCCCTCTACTCCGATACAGTAGCGTACCAGAAGTTCCTCGACGAGATGGAGAAAGTGCTTATCGCTGGCAAGCCTTCGGTAAAGACCTATTGGGACAACGGGGACCAACTGTTGCAGTCCCTCCGTTCTGAAGAGGTCTGGGCAGCATCAGCATGGGAGCAGGCAGGATGGAAGCTGCATGCTGAGAATCCAAACATTGACTATCTTGCACCTACCAGCGGAGCTCTTGCTTGGGTAGACACCTTTGCCATCCCGGCAAAGAGTGAGAACCTCGATGCAGCCTATGCATACATCAACTTTATGCTGGAACCCAAGAATGCTGCGTTCTTCACCAACCGTGAGACGTATGGAACGGCATCAAAGGATGCAGTGAATTATCTCGATGCCGAGATCAAGGCTAACTTTACCCGTGGCCTGCCACCAGAAGTGCTGGCGAACATCAACTGGTATCCAACCGTCCCAGCTGGAGTTGAAGCGATGGAAGGCAAGACCCTCGATAAGGTAAAGGCTGCTCGCTAGCAGACAGGACTGACTCATTGCCAATAGCTGTCTCAAACAGCTATTGGCATCTCTTCAAGGTAAACAACACTATGGATAGCGCACTCTCAGTACAGAAGCTCACCAAGCGTTTTGGTGACTTCACCGCAGTCGATGAAGTATCATTCGAAGTGGAGGACGGCAAGTTCTTCTCGATTCTCGGGCCGTCAGGATGTGGCAAGACAACCCTTTTGCGTATGATCGCAGGGTTTTACAAGCCTGATGGGGGAACACTGCTGTTCAATGGGAAAGATATGGAGGGGGTTGCCCCGAACAAACGCCCGGTAAACCTGGTGTTTCAGAACCTTGCACTGTTTCCCATGATGAATGTGCATGAGAACATCGCCTTTGGATTACGCCGCCGAGGCGAGAGAGGCCCTGGTGTCGATAAGAAGGTCAAGGAACTGCTGGAGAGGGTAGGCCTTCCCGAATCAGGGAAGAAGCAGATCAGCCAACTTTCAGGCGGACAGAAACAGCGCATCGCCATAGCACGATGCCTTATCATGGAACCTGCCGTACTCTTGCTCGATGAGCCCCTGGGAGCCCTCGATGCAAAGTTGCGTGAACATATGAAGGTGGAGCTGAAGAGCTTGCAGTCCATGGTGGGAACCACCTTTGTCTATATCACCCACGACCAGAGCGAAGCTATGGTCATGAGTGATAGGGTAGCGGTGATGAACAATGGGCGTTTTGAACAGATAGGCACCCCCCAGGAGCTTTACCACGAACCTGCTTCCTCGTTTGTTGCCCAGTTTGTGGGAAACAATAATAAGCTTCGGGTGACGCTTCGCCCTATTTCTGATGGGACGTTTGTTGCACGGTATGCCAATGCCTTTGATTTCAAGCTGTCGGAGCAGTATGAAATAGCTAGCGAAGCTGAGGAGTATGACCTCTTCATCCGACCCGAGGCTTTCATCATCAACCCAGGCGATGGGCGGGAGAACTTCAATATCCTCTCTGTTGATGTCACCTCCATCCTTTTTGATGGGGGAAACAGCAGGTTGCTGGTTCAACCCTTGGGAACTCAGGATGAACTGGTGGTGGCTCTTCCCCAGACAAGGGAGTATGACAACATCCGCTCGGGAGACCGGATACAGGTTGGTTGGGATATGAACAAGACCATCTGCTTCAAGCGCAGTGATTGGAAGTTATATGATGAAGAATAGACAACACATCACATGGGGATTCCTTTTCTTTTTCCTCCCGGTAGTATTATGGCTCTTTCTGTTGATAGTCCTTCCCCACTTGGAGCTTTTGAGGCTCTCTTTTACCAAGACCAATACAGGCAAGGTGACGTTGGACAATTATCTGGCCTTCTTCAAGGAGCCTATCTACTGGCTAACCTTTGTACGTACTGCAGGATATTCGATCCTAGTCACCTTCCTGGTGATGGTCATATCCCTTCCTGTCTCCTTCTATATCTCCAAGATTGTGAAGGGGAGGATATCGGGAGCCCTGATGATCCTCATCCTTGTCCCGTTCTGGGTGAGCGAGCTAGTACGTGTCTACGGATGGATGATATTACTTAGGGAGAGTGGGGTCCTCAACCATTTCTTTGTTTCCATAGGCCTGTTCAAGGAGCCTATTGAGATGCTTTACAATGACATCACCATGATAATGGGGCTGGTCTACACCAGCATGCTCTTCATGGTAGTTCCGGTCATCGGGGTCATGGACGACCTGGACAACTCCATCATCGAGGCGGCCTATGACCTTGGAGCATCGAAGACGGCCATCTGGAGGACCATCATCATTCCCCATTGTGCTTCAGGGCTCGTCAATGGAGGTATCATCGTATTCATGCTGGTGCTCGGTAGCTACCTTACCCCGACATTGATGGGAGGAAAGAACTCCCTTTGGTTTACCGAACAGATTTACAACCAGATAATCCTCTATTTCAACTGGAACCAGGGAGCTGCCTTTGGTTTCCTATTGCTTGCCCTTTCTTCGCTCATCATCTGGATTATCCTCAAGCTGACGGGACAAAACCTGAAGGAGGTAGTGAAATGATCAGGAGCTTGCCTTCCTCAAAGAAATACCGGTATGGGTTCAGACTCTTCATCATCCTGTATTTTGTATTCTTGTTTGCCCCTCTGGTGGTGACGATGATCCTCGCCTTCAACGACTCCATGTACCCGGCTCTTCCCTGGCAGGGGTTCACCCTTGACTGGTTCTTTGGCAACGGACCGCAGAAATATGGTATTTTTAATGACCAGACAAATTTGAGGAGCCTTGCCACCTCGTTCAAGGTGGCTCTGGCCGTCATGGTAGTCTCCACCTTCCTGGGCACCTGTGCTGCCTTTCTTTTCGAGCAGGAGAACTTCCGATTCAAGGGAGCCCTTTACTTCCTCATGATAGCTCCCCTGGTCATCCCTGGAGTCATCCTGGGTATCTCGATTCTGATGTTCTCCAATACAGTAGGGCTGTTCATCGAGGATCATCTGGGCATCTACATAAAGTTCCTTGGCCCGGGCTTCCCTCTGGTGGTGCTCGGTCAGTCTTCCTTCATCTCCACCATTGTCGCCTTGGTCGTCTCTGCTAGGCTGAAGAAGTTCGACCACTCCCTTGAGGAGGCTGCCTACAACCTGGGAGCCAATAGGGCGGAGGTTCTCTGGTTCATAACCCTCAAATACCTGAGGCCCTCGATTATTGGGGGGGCGGCAATGGCCTTTCTGATGTCCTTTGAGAACTTTAATACCACAATCTTCTTAGTAGGATCGCAGGCGACGTTGCCGATAAACATGTATATGCAGGTACGCGACGGATCGACTCCTGTCATCAACGCCATCTCGTTCCTGCTTATCCTGGGAACTTCCATATTTGCTGTGGCGAACCTCTCCAAGGGCAACAAGAAGATTGTATAAAGGAAGTATTGTATGCATATCTGATGAATAAGTATGCACTCTATCTCCTATAGGCCTTGACTTGTCCCCTCTTCTGGTATTATGGTTCTTCTATGAACAAGAACCATTACAGAGCCCATCATCATGGAATGATTATCCGACCTTAGACAGGTGGGCGCTGTTACCTATATACAGACCTCCGCA
>CAZGOK010000157.1:0-5161 GCA_964527665.1 uncultured Sphaerochaeta sp. | reverse complement strand
ATACCGAAGGACTTGCTCTTGAGTGCGTCCATGCCAAGGCCCTGGGCTTTCATGGCAAGTCGGCGATACACCCCAAGCAGGTTGTCGCCATTAACGGCGAGTTCTCCTTTTCTGACCAGGAGGTGAGGGAAGCTCAGGCGATCATGGATTCACTGGAAAAAAATAAGGATGGGGTCTTGAGCCTTGAGGGACGGATGATCGACAAGCCAGTCATTGCCTGGGCCCATAGGGTCCTGGCTGCAGGTGGAGGGAACAGGTAAGAGATGCAAGGATCCAATAATGATGCAGGGCGGTTCATACCCTCACTTATCAGTGGCTATGGAAAGACCCGTCCCTTTCGCTATGAAAACAAATGTGAGCCACACCTCCAAAAGAGAGTTCCAACAACAGATAAGATACCCAGCACCGTAAAGGACCTGCCAGAAGCGATCGCCCTAAGCGGCCTGAAGGATGGGATGCGCATCAGCTTCCACCACCACCTCAGGCTGGGGGATCTGGTCGTTGGCCTTGTCCTGGAGCAGCTTGAGGCCCTTGGGTTCAGGGATCTGGTCCTCTGTTCCTCATCGCTAATGGGCCCTGCATGTGCATCTGTTTTGCGTGCAGTGCAGGCCAAGGTGGTGGCTAGGATTGAAACGACAGGACTCAAGGAGCCCCTGACCGACGCGGTCTTGCAAGGTGAAATCCCCCAACCGGTGATATTTCGCTCCCATGGCGGGAGGGCCCGCGCTATCGAAGCAGGGGAGATCCCCATTGATGTGGCCTTTCTGGCCGCTTCAGCGATTGACGGCCAAGGTAACCTCTATGGATGTGTCGGGAAGAACCCGTTTGGGTCGATGGGCTATGCCCACCCTGATGCCCAGTATGCAAAGACCGTCATAGCCATCACAGACTCCCAGGTGGAAGGGCAGAGCCTCCCTATCTCCATACCGTCCAAGTGGGTCGACCTTATCGTAGAGGTACCCGCCATCGGGGATGCACGCCTTATCGGTGGTGGTTCCCTGAGGATCTCCCAAAACCCTCTTGAACTGGTTATTGCAACCCAGGCCTTGGGTGTGCTGCAAGCCTCCAATGTGATTCGCAGTGGCTTCAATTACCAGGCTGGCAGTGGGGGCATCTCGTTATTGGTCACCATGCTCCTCAGCTCCTATATGCAGGAGCATCATGTGATGGGAGGATTTGCCTCGGGAGGGATTACCGAATCACTGGTTGCAATGGCTCAGCAGGGTCTTTTTCAGACGCTCTATGATGTGCAGAGCTTTGACACCGGATCGGCCGCTTCCTTGGCAGGCAACCCCTTCCATAAGGAGATGGGCGCCTCTCAGTACGCCAATCCCTACTACAGTGGATGCATTGCCCATGCCTTGGATGTGATGATTCTATCAGCGACGGAGGTCGACCTTGATTTCCATGTGAACTCCATCACCGGCACCAACGGGCGGATCCTTGGAGCGCTGGGAGGCGGGCCTGACACCGCCTATGGAGCCAAGCTCACCGTTGTGGTGATGCCCTCCTTCCGCGGGAGGATTCCCATGGTCCACGAACATGTCAACCTGGTGTGCACTCCGGGGGGGAGTGTGGATGTCGTGGTGAGTGAGCGCGGTGTAGCGGTAAACCCCCTGCGCCCGGATCTTTTGGCCCTATTGCAGGCATCATCCTTACGCGTAGTCCCCATACGGACCCTGATGGAGCAGACATATATGCTTACCGGAAGGCCCGACTTCCCTCTTCGCACCGGCAAGGTCGTTGCTGCAGTTGAGTATCGGGACGGGACCATCATCGATTGCCTTTGGCGGCACTAAGGGGAAAACAGCAGAAATGATATGGTGCAACGTCCTATGGATAGGTCGTTCACCCTCATCTTGCCGTTGTTCCATCACTGTGGAATAGGGAATACACAACCCTAGGCATCATCATTGGTGAGAATCAGGGAGATCTTTCTTGCCATAGAGACGCCACCAGGGAGTTCCGGGATACTGGTGGTGTTCCCAGTGGTAGCCGAAAAACCAACAGCTCAGCATAGCCCAAAGGTGATTACGCTTTTGTGTCCGAGAGTTGTGGGGTGCCATTTCTGGGGTGTGAGGGAGTCGGTGGGGAGCATAGGTTCCAAAGTAGAAGAGTTGGAATGTTCCTAAAAAGGCTGGAATTACCCAAAAAAGTATCAGATTGGCTAAGGGGATTTGTATGATATAGAGGCCAATATTAAAAAGGATGGCCATGGTCACTATCTGTCGAACCGTTATGTAGGAGAAGAAAAAAGAGAAAAACCACCGTATAGGGTTTTGATTGATTGAAAAGTCAGGATCTTTTTGAGTTCCCGTAAAGTGGTGATGATCCATATGTTTAGCAAACATCCGCTTGTAGGTGAAGGCTGCAAACAACCACAAACTCAAGCGGCCAAAAAAGCGGTTGACCACTCGGTTATTTGCGACACCTCCATGCATACTGTCGTGTGCAGTTATAAACAAGCCGGTGTAGAGGTAGCTTTGAATAATAATATGGAGATAGAGTAGGGGGGAGGTAAAGCTTAGATCACGCAAGGAGAGGATCCACACGAGGTGTCCTGCCCATAGGCTAATAACAGTAGAGGCGATTATGATTCCCACCTTTAACTCTCCAATAGTAAGTTTGCTGCAATGACTCCAGAAAGGGTTGCCAGCGGCATCCCTCCTCCTGGATGAACACTCCCTCCACAAAGGTATAACCCCTTATACCTCTTTGACCTGTTGGGATGGCGAAGGAAGGCTGCCATCGTGGTGTTGGAGGATATGCCGTATAAGCTCCCTCGGAAACTGCCTGTTTGACTCTCTATATCAGCGGGTGTCATGTGCTCTTCTTGTACTATGTGCTGCTCTACATCAAAGCCTAGGGTTTGCGAGAGCCGTTTGATAACTCTTTGCCGAGTATGCTTTACTTCCTCAACCCAGGAGCGTCCGTCATGAGGGGGCGCATTCACCAGGACAAACCAGTTCTCTTGTCTAAGAGGGGCATCGCTTGGGGTAATCTTACTGGTGATATTGACATAGATGGTAGGGTCTAGGGGGACCTGTTTATCAGTGTGAATAGCCTCAAACTCCTTGTGGTAATTAGGGCTGAACCATATGTTGTGCACCCCAAGGTCCTTACACTCTCTATCAACACCCCAGTAAAATACTAAAGCCGAAGAGGAGGGAGGGAGTTTGCGATAACGTTTAGCTAAAGGGGCTTTACTATCCTGTAGAAGATCTGCATAGAGAGTAGAGACATCCACATCGGAGACGATGTGCGGTGTTGCAATCTTTTGGCCGTTGGCTACCAAGCCTGTAATATGCTTTCTCTTGTCATGGAGAATGGCACTAACTTCGGACTCTTTTTGTATCTCTACCCCTAATGCAAGTGCTAGCCTCTCCAGCCCTTGGATAATGCCATAGATACCATTTTTTACGCCATATCCGCCAAGTCCGTGCTCGACATACGCTATGGTATTCAATGTTGCAGGAGCCTTGTAGGGATCTGATCCATTATATGTTGCAAAGCGGTCAAACAACTGTACCAGACGAGTGTCAGTAAAAAATGAGGCATTAGCTTTGTGCATAGACCTTAGGGGGTCGATGGATCCTATGCGCAGCAGCGAATGCAGTGTTTCTCTTGAAGCAAACGTTTTCCAGCTATGCAGGGATTTTTCTAAGAAGATGCCGTGCGTGAGGTCCCAGATACGTTTGGTATAGACAAAGTGAGCTTGCAGCTGCTCTTCGGTGACATCTAAGTGTTCTGTCAGGGTCGGTATAAACCGCTCCATCTTATCGCTTGCAAAGTGGGTTCCATCGCTGAACCAGTAGTGGGTCAACGGCGATAGTTCCACGACAGGGATGTAATCCTCGATAGCTTTACCTGCTTTTGTAAAGAGATCACTGAAAACATCAACCATGGTCAATAGTGAAGGGCCTGTATCAAAGCGAAAAGGGCCAATGCTCTTGGTGTTGGCTTTTCCCCCAAGGGTCGGCTGTTTTTCATGCAGGACCACCTTGCGTCCTTTGGAAGCCAGGGTTATAGCAGCAGCTAGCCCTCCAAAGCCTCCACCAATGACATGCACTTGCTCAACGCTCATCTGTTACGCCTCTTTTCTTGAAGGCTCCCCAATGTTTCATAGCTAAGGAGGAAGAATCCTAACATACCGATATTATAAAAAAGATCTTCAAGGGGAATGGTGATTATCCTTACTCCCCAGATAGCTTCTGGGTTGTACAGGACAATAGGGATTCCTGTAAGAAAACCGTTGACCAGGAGAAAGGCAACAGCAGAGAGTAGCATAAACCAGAGAGTAGAACTTTGTAGGAGCAGTTGAGGCCGAATAATCAGTGTTGCTGCGATCCACAAGGCGAGCGAGAGCAGGGCAAGGAGGGTGTAGGCCTGCTCTTTGAAGAGAAGGGCAAAACCAAGGGAAAGGAGTATGGCAAGAACTCCCACCAGGCGTGCTCGCCTTAGGTTGTTTGATTCCTTGTGGGGGAAATACGCCTTCACCACCTCATAGATAAAGATACAGGCATAGGGGACTACGAAGAAGAAGAGCAATTCACCCAAAGGCAGGCCGAATAGCCTCCAGCCTCCGGCATATGCAGAATCAAAACTCCAGTGTCCCTGATCTGTCGCTATGACATCCCAGACGATGTACAGGAGAGTGACAGGAAGCATGGATAAGGCCAAACGCTTCCAATGCTTGTAGAAAGCTACCTTTTTATCGAAGGATAAAAGAAGCGGTCCTGCCACTACCAGGAAGATGATCAAAAGATATAGATTCATATGGTACCAACCGCAGCAGTATTGTTAGTTCTGTATTATACTATACTTTGAAGCCTTATAACACAAAAAAGGTATGTCCGAAAGCATTTTTTTGATACTGGTGGTTTTCATGTATAGGGTGTAATGCAACTCGATTTGAAAGTGCCAGTCATCGGTCTGGACTGGTTTCAAGGTCATTATAGGAGGGATGTCATTCAAAAATAAGGTATGTTTGCCGGCTTCAGCGACTCTCTTGAATAGCCTGGCACCCGAACAATACACACCTTCTCATATGTGGAACCGGAAAGTGGCGTATATATTTGGGCATAAAAAAATCCTGTAAAGAATAAATCCTTACAGGATATCGGGCTGGACGGATTTGAACCGTCGACCCCTTGTCCCCCAG
>CAZGOK010000156.1:0-5206 GCA_964527665.1 uncultured Sphaerochaeta sp. | reverse complement strand
CCATCTCTTCTGCAACGGGCTCTTCCTGGGCAACGACAGTAGCTTCTTCACCCATACCAGGAGTAACTGCCTCTGGTGCTGCTGGAGCTACAACAACTGCAGGCTCCGGGGGGAAAATCGGCTCAGAAACTGCTTTGGCACTTCCACTGAAATTTTCACCATCATAGGACTGTTGAAGATAGAGCGTATACGCTTGCGAGCCATCAAGGCCCTTCACTGTATAGCTGGTGACTGAAGAATCGACCACAATCCATTGATCGGGATTCTCACCGTCAATCTGATAACGGAAAGTCGTCACATTAGGATCTTCGAGCATCCATTCCCATGTCACCACTACTGGTGCAGCAAACAAAGCTACTGAAAACAGTATGAGGGCAACCAGTAACAAACTACGTTTTTTCATCATATAAACTCCTATTTTGACCATTTCGTGGTAATAATTAACCAGAATTGCTATAGTCCATCATACACTTCCCAATCCAAAAAAACAAGTGAATATAATAGTACTTCTCCATTAGCCTCGGCTAAGAGCAATAAAATAAGCTCTGTTGCCATATCCCAAATCTTGAAGCGGACCCCTTGGAGCCTGTACACTCCCTACCCATGAACAAGATCAAAACAATTGCAGTCTTTTGTGGCAGCAGCTTGGGGACAAACCCCCTCTATGAACAGAAAGCCATTGACTTGGGTACCTCGTTATTCAACAACCAGATAGGACTAGTCTATGGTGGGGGAAGCCGTGGCCTGATGGGCATTGTAGCCAAAACGGTATACACCTTGGGAGGCTCGGTGACAGGGGTCCTTCCCGAAGCCCTCAACCTGGCTAGCGTGCGTCAGAGTGTGGTGGAGACCGAGCTCATCATCGTGCCCACCATGCATGAAAGGAAAGCCCGGATGTACGCCTTGGCCGACGCCTTCATCGCCCTTCCTGGAGGAATCGGGACCTTTGAGGAGTTTTTGGAAGTATTTACCTGGCTACAGCTCGGATACCACCACAAGCCGGTGGCACTGCTGAACACCGCAGGGTTCTACGACCCCTTGCTCCACCTATTCCGTCATAGTTCAAGCGAAGGGTTTCTCCACCAGGACCTTCTTGATACCCTCGTGGTCGAGGAGGATGAGAACCTTCTGCTCAAGCGCATGCAAGGCATTTCCCTTATGATCAAGGACAAATTAGCTCCCTAGCTGTGGAACAAATAATCCCCTAGCTATATGCTGTGGCCATGACCAAACGACAATACCATCTCGTGGAACTCTTCTACATCATAGCCGGGTCCTTTCTTACGGCAGTGGGTATAGCCCTGTTTGCAGCCCCGGCAAAAATAGCAAGCGGAGGGGTCAGCGGCATAGCTACCATCCTCTACCACACCCTGGGCTTTGATACAGGGCTCTCCATCCTCGTCCTTTCCATACCCCTGTTCCTATTGGGGATTGCCATATTCGGCAAGGAGTACGGCATAAGGTCGCTGGCAGGAACCCTCTTTCTCTCCCTGTTCACCTCGTTGCTGAACCGCTTCTTCGGCTATGGAGGACTGCTCGACTACACCAATGTGCTGTCGGTCTTGCTTTCGGCCATATTCGGAGGGGTCATGATGGGTATAGGAATAGGATTGGTCATGCGTAGCGGAGCCAATACAGGGGGAACGGACATCGTTGCCCAGGTCCTGGCAAGGTTTACCCCCCTATCGATGGGATCGGCCCTTTTTATGGTAGACGCCCTGGTCATCGGAGCGAGCGGCTTCATATTCTCCCTGGAGATGGCCCTGTATGCAACCATAACCGTCTTCATCACCGGCACCCTGATAGACCGCGTGGTGCTCTCACTCGGCACAAGGTCAGCGAAGACGGTATTTATTGTAAGTGAAAAGTTGGAGCCCATCCAGAAGGAGATCCTGGAGCAGCTCGGCCACGGAGGAACGATCCTCAGCGGCATCGGCATGTACACCGGCCTAGACAGGCCGGTGATCATGACAGTAGTGGAAAACCATAAGGTCGCACAACTAACCAACATTGTGCATGAAACTGACAAACGGGCCTTCATGATAGTGCAGGAGGCCTACAAGGTCCTGGGTGAGGGATTCTCACCCATAGAAGAGGCAACCTGGGCCGGCCATTCGGATGTTACGCAAAGCAGGCCCAAGAAGCGACGCTGATCAGTACTTCCACAGCTTCTCGGGGTAGTACCCCTTGATGATCTTATTGGCAAGCTCATCCTTGACAATTGCCCGGTCAGCACTGTACGTCATGCCGAACCACTTCTCCTGGGTCGTATAGAAGCGCATCTGCCCTTCACCCTTGGTTACAAGGTTGCTCGCACCGTTGGGAAGGAAGCTCTCCCCCTTCTCAGAGGTGACATTGTCCTTGATGAACTCATCCCAGTAGGTGGAAAAACTAGCGAAGGCGGCGGGACTGAAACCGAAGAAGTTCATGGAAACCCACTCCTTGCCGGTCAACACCACATCCTTGCCATCGATATGGCTGATGATAGCATCCCCAGCATACCCAATCTTGGTATTTTCCTGCATGCTTACCAGATAGTCATCCTTGACGGTGCAGATGGCTCTTGAAACTGTTCCGCTCAGGCTCATGGTGTTTTCGAGCACATACCCGACCATAGCGTGTTCACGGCTATCATTGTCCAAGGAGGCGAGGTGCTTTCCCATGATGGAGAAGGATTCGCGCCCATAGTAATCGTCGGCATTGATGACTGCAAAAGGCTCGTTTACTGCCTCCTGTGCGCACAGGAGAGCATGGACTGTCCCCCAGGGCTTTGTCCTATCCTTGGCAAGGAGCTTCTGCTCCTCGGTGAGCAAGCTATCCTTGCTCTGGAACACATAGGCGGCATCCATATTCTTTGCAATGCGGTCAAAGAGGCGTTCTCGGAAATCTTTCTCGATATCCTTGCGGATAATGAAGACAACCTTGCCAAAGCCACTCTTATTGGCATCATAGACACCAAAATCAAGCAGTGTCTCACCATTCTTCCCTACTGCATCTATCTGCTTAACCCCGCCATATCGGCTCCCCATTCCAGCAGCCAGTACCATTAGTGTCGGTTTGTTCATGTGTAACTCCTCTCAAGCCTGTTTCAGTACCTCTAGTGTATCTCTTCTTCGAAGAATAAGTCAAATGATGCTTGTCAATTTTCTTGGCATAAGGGCGTACCATGGGGTATGCTCTCCAATGAGGAGCAAATACATGAACAATCTCGACTGGTATACAAAGGTAACACTCTTTTGCAAAGCATATCAGAGTTGCACCGAGTGCCCATTCTTCCTACTGCAGGGCAAAGAAGAGACCCTTTCCCTTGAAGGAAAAAAATGCTTCACCTCAAAAGAAGCTCTCGAACAACTCTCCGATTGGCTTTCGCAGCCTATCCATTACGAACAAGAGCTCCAAAGCTGCTCAGCGATGCCTGACAACCAGTGGTTGAAGGACCTGCTCAAGGGAGAGTTCGGAGAAGATGACGAAGATATTGATGCATTCTATATGGAGGATGACTTTATCTAGGTCGGCAGCTATGCCGCCCAATAATAGAATACCAAGTGAATCACCACAAAAGAGCCCTTCAACCCATGTATGACGCCTTTAAATAGGATGAACAGCTTGTCATGCACCCCACAAAGATTAGGTCTGCTGGTGGTATCCCTCTATCCTATACGCATGGTAAGAAAAGACTCTCTCCTTTCATAGGCTTCACACAACACTTGACATCCTACACACCAAACCCGTACGATACATAAGTTTTCGGGCCCGTAGCTCAGATGGATAGAGCGTTTCCCTCCGGAGGAAAAGGTCGCGCGTTCGAATCGCGCCGGACTCAACAGAGGGGAAGTCTTCCTAGGCTTCCCCTTCTTTGTATTCTGTTTTCTTTTATGCTTGTATCTTCCCATTATCCTATTCCTATCATCTGATCCTTGTATCTTAATTCTTATCCTTTTCACCCTCCATGAGAGTAAAATGATCTATAAAACCATGCAGGCGGACATCTCTGCTGCTTGCCCCCACCCTGATCTCAAAGGAGCCCTCACCGGGGACAAACCTCCACGCATCAGGGCGATAATGGCTGAATGCATCCACTGTGAGTTCAAACTCAGCGACCACCCTCTCTTGTGGGGCAAGCCTCACCTTGGCAAAGCCCTTCAGCTCCTGTTCGGGGCCAAAGAGGGCCGGGTCCAGTTCATGCACATAGAGCTGGACGCTCTCCATCCCCTCCCTAAGCCCGCTGTTCTCTATGCAGACGGAAACAAGGACGCTGCCATCCCCTGCCTGCCTGAGGGTGAGGTCCGAGTAGGTGAATTCCGTGTAGGAGAGCCCATGGCCAAAGGGGAAGAGCACCTCCATCTTATCCGTATCGAACTGTCGGTAGCCGACCATCAGGGCCTCGTTGTACTCAAGGTCCTGGACATACCGCTTAGAAGGGTCCCCCTGCCCTCCCCTGATCAGTTTCAAGGAGGTATTGGCATACTTTTTGGGGTACTGCTTCATCGAAGAGTACTCCTCGAGCTCATAAGCCATTGTAAAGGGCAGCTTGCCTGAAGGGTTCTCCCTGCCAAAGATGAGGTCTGTAAGGGCTTGGGCGGTACTAGAGCCAAGAAAGAAGGCAAAGAGGGCTGCAGGAATTGCATCAAGGAAGGGCTTGAGGTGTACAGCGCCTCCGCTTTGCACCACAAGGATGGTCTTTTTGTTCAGTGCACTGGCCGCCTCTATCTGTGCTAGCTCGCCCTTGGGAAGATTCCAACTCTTATCGTAGGCTTCGCTTTCAAGTACGTGGTCAAAGCCGGTGACAAGGATGACCGCATCAGAGGATGCAACCTTGTTGCGGTAGTGTCTCTTCTTCTGCCAGGAGGCTGGCAGAAGAACCACGTCCACACCCTTCTCCTTAAGCATTGCATCAGCAAAGGTATCTGCCTTCTCAGTGGGTATGATATGTGAAGAACCTCCACCATAAGCAATTTTGAAAGCGTTAGCCCCTCCAACGCAGATAACCATCCCAGTGTGCTTCTGCAAGGGAAGGAGGGAGCCTTCATTCTTGAGAAGCACCACAGACTCCTTAGCAACCGAGAGGGCAACCTCACGATGGGCACTGCTTCCTATCTCGACTGAAGGATCGACTAGAGGCTTACTAAAAAGGTTTGCCCTCTCATATGCGGTGAACAGGTGCAAAAGCTTTGCATCGATGCTCTGCATGGAGACAGAGCCATCA